>NZ_BAAAUG010000112.1:34061-95371 GCF_039533825.1 Streptomyces rectiviolaceus | reverse complement strand
CCCGGTCGGCCGGGGTGCGGCGCAGCCGCGGGACGCGGTCCGGGTACGGGGCGGGGGGTCGGCGTGATGCGGCCACTGGCCGGGGTCACGCGGGGACCCTGGGCACTCTCGTGAATCTGAGGCTCCTCGGGACTGAGAGGCATGCGTTGTTGTCTATCAAACGCCGGTGCGCGTGGCATCGGCGGGGGGCACATGAGTGCGAGTGGAACTGCTGAAAACGTCAGAAATCGAAGCCGAGCTGGCCCTCGATTTCCGGAACGCTTCCATCCGCCCAGCTGCGGGCCTTCTTGAGGTGCCGCCACTGGGGCAGCGCATCAAGATACGCCCACGACATCCGGTGGTACGGGGTGGGCCCCCGCTCCGCCAGTGCGGCCTTGTGCACCGGCGACGGATAGCCGGCGTTGGCCGCAAAAGCGAAGTCTGCATGTTCGATACCCAGTTCGGCCATCATTTTGTCGCGCCGAACCTTGGCGATCACCGACGCCGCGGCGACGGCCACACAGGATTGGTCGCCCTTGATCACCGTACGGACCTGCCAGGGAGTCCCGAGGTAGTTGTGCTTACCGTCGAGAATCACCGCTTCCGGACGCACCGGCAGCGCCTCAAGGGCGCGCACCGCGGCGAGCCGCAGCGCGGCGGTCATCCCCATGTCGTCGATCTCCTCGGGCGAGGAGTGGCCAAGGGCATAGGCCGTGACCCAGCTCTCCAGCTCCCCGGCGAGCGTGGTGCGCCGCTTGGGAGTGATCAGCTTGGAATCGGTGAGCCCTTCGGGCGGCCTGCGCAGTCCCGTGATCGCCGCACATACGGTGACCGGTCCCGCCCACGCGCCGCGCCCGACTTCGTCGACACCGGCAACGATCTTCGCTCCGGTGGTAGCGCGAAGGGAGCGCTCGACAGTGTGGGTGGGTGGTTCGTACGGCATGGCACTGACAGCCTACGCCGCAGGATGTCACCCGTGACACCCAGGCCTACCGACGGAGCAGCGGGACCATTACCCGGTCGATCAGTTCGGCGAACTCCTCGTCCCCCCATTCACTTCCGCACACCTTGGAGCGGTACATCATCATCGCCGGAATGACGTCGCACACGTAGGGGTCCACGGCCTCGGCGCGCACCTCTCCGCGCTCGACTCCGCGGCGCACCACCTCTTTGATCAGCTCCACGCTCGGCCCGATGACCCCGTCGAAGATCACTCCATGGAATCGCTCGGCCGACACCGTGTCGCACTCGTGAAGCACTGAACGGAGTGCGAATCCGGGCCGCGAGAACATCGCCGCACGCATCTGCCGGCACAGCTGGAGGAGATCCTCCCGGACGTCGCCGCAGTCCGGCGCGGAGTCGAGTTTCGGAAGACCGGCCTGCAGCGCGTCCACGACGAGGTCCTCCTTGGAGGGCCATCGGCGGTAGACCGCGGCCTTGCCGGTCTGCGCGCCCGCGGCCACACCTTCCATCGTCAGGCCGTTCCAGCCGACGGTGCTGAGCTGCTCGAGCGTGGCCTCGAGGATCGCCCGTTCCAGTACGGGGCCCCGTCGGCGCAGGGAGGCCGTCTGAGCGGAGGCGGCGCTCCAGCGCGAAGTAACCATCGATATCTCTCCGTTGGGAGTTCGAGGCAGTGTCAGTGAACGGTTGCGTTCACTGATGGGGAGTCACTACCGTTGACGAGACAGTGAACGGGGGCGTTCACTAACGCACTTGTGGGGGACCCATAGTGACAACCTCTCAGCTAGCTCGCGATCAAGAACCACAGCCCGGCGCCGCCCGCCGCGAAGGCCGGCCCGGTATCGCCCTGACCGTCATCGCGGCCTGCCAACTCATGGTGGTCCTCGACGCGTCCATTTGATCGTGTGTTGCTGAGTCCTCCAGAAGCAGGCGAGGGTCAACAGCCCCTGAAACCTCCAGATCGGGAAGCTGCACCGCGTTTGATGGCTTCGGTACGGGGACCGTCTCCACACCCGCCAGAGCCGCAACCACGCGCCCCCAAGTGCCGTCTTCAGACCACCGAGCCCACCGCGACATCAGAGACTTGGCCACGCCCCGCTCAAGACGAGCTGCGGCAGGAGCCCACCCTTCAGCGGTCCGTGCCTTCCAAAGAATCGCCTCGACCGACTGCCGCAAGGGGAGGTCCGTCTTCTTCCCTGACCCCCTGCCTGTCCTCTTGACGAGGGGTTCAATCAGCGCCCATCGCGCGTCACAGACTCCAGTAGGGATCTGCTCGCCACGCGCCATGAACCAGGCGCCCACAGCGCATTCAGCCCGAGCCCTCTTTACCGGCACAGGGCCCGCAATCTTTACCCGGATGTCCGCCAGGTCGACAACATCCGACTGCTCCCGCAGGGGCATGTTCGGCATCTCAGCCCGCGCCATCTCTGCGAGAGCACGAAGATCCCGCGCGCGCTCCTCAGCGGCCAACGTCTCCTGTTGCCAGGCGACCGCTTCCCCTCGAAGCGCCTTCAGCCGCTCCAACTCATCCCCCAAGGGCTTGACTGCCTGAGTGACGAGTTGCTGGGCGTCTTTCTCATCCAGACCCATTTGGGCCGCCTGTGTTGCAGTCGTACCCATCACGGTGGCTATGGCACGCTGCTGTACCGATATTTCACCGTCGAGGCTTTCGATTCGGTCGGCGTGCGCGTCATGAAACCCTAGAGTCATGTCCACCCATTCACCAGCCAGGCGCATCAACTCGTCTGTGTTTCGCAGGAGTTGTGTCACCTTTTCCCACACGGCGGCTTCTATCTGACCGGCATATATCTGACTGCACTTGCAGGTTTCCGCTCCTGCGTACTTCTCATTCTTGCCAGAACAGACGTAAGTACGCTCACCCGTCGACGTCTGAACGCGCCCCACATAGTAGGAGCCACACAGGCTATCGATTCGCTTAGACAGCGGATAAACCTGCTTGCCAGATTTCGGCGCACGCCGGGTACTGATTTTCTCCGCAGCCCGCTTGAGCTGCTTTACTTGATACTCAGTAAAGACAGGCTCTAGTCCGATTTCCACCGTCGCCCCATAGACGGGATTTCCCTCGGAATCTACTACTGTCCCCCTGCCGTACCTGGAGTCTCTCGAATTCGCGTCCCGGTACACCTGAATACCTTCGAGCACGGCGCGCGACATGAGGCGCGATTTCAGGTTCTCTCGCGACCAGGGACGACCGGAGCGGTTCAGCATTCCTTCCACATTGAGACGCAGTGCTGCTTCGGTCCAGTCGAGACCGTCATCACTAATCAGCATTCTGGCGTGCCGAAGAGTGATCGCCTCACCTTTGAGGAACCCGTCTTCCTCGAAGATGTCGAGAACGAGACGACTCTCACCCTTCTTTCCCTGATCTTGAATACGCCAGCCGTAAGGAACTGTTCCGCCTACATATCCACCACTTTCGGCTTTTTCTTGCAGACCCCCTTGTGTTCTGTCCCTGATCTTTTCGCGCTCATCCTCTGCGTAGTCCGCAGCTTTGCGCATGCGGGAACGGCCTTCGGGCGTCGTGTTGTAGTAGTCCCCTTTCACGACAGCGACGAAGACTCCGAGCGGGTCTTCCAGCTCCCAGACCCACGGCCAGAATGCCCGTCCGGCTCTTCCGATCGCTCGCTCTTCATGGACCACCACGACATCAAAGGGCCGAGGCTGTTTACGAGCATCCGTCATGAGCCGCTTGAGGTCTTCACGCTCGTTCGCTTGCAGACTTCCGCTCACGCCTTCGTCGGCGTAACGGTCAATGTATTCCCATCCCTTGTCTGCAATATATTTCGTCGTCTTCTTGCCTGTGTAAGCAATTCCGTACCCCTTGGCTTGCTCTTCAGTCGAGACCCGCAGGTACTCAACAGCGCGGAGCCGAACGCCGTTTAAGGGTTGCGCCGCAACATCGATCACGGACGTGAGAGCATGCGTCATGTCAGTCCCTTCGCGACTGGCAGGCCGGTCCTTAGACCGGCCAGGCCCCGGCAGCGTTGCACCGCCGTCGGGGCCGCTCATTGGTCTCCAGGCTAGCCCTTTCGGCCCGCATCACCGAGTGCTGCAACAGGTCAACTTCGCTTATCTGTAGGCGAGTTGGGCTCATCAGCGCGAGGCTTGCCGAACAGGAGGCGCGCCAAGCGCCGCCGCTCAGCCGGTCCCCAATCCGCCGCCCGCCATACGACCCGGATGGTTGGCTTCTTGCCCCCTTCGTCGCTCACGGGTTCCCCGCATCCGCCGTCGACTCCCAACGCCCGTCGTCTCGTGCTTCGCTGCAAAGATCGCGGGCATCCCTAAGGCCCTCTGCGATACCTGCCGCTATCTCAGCCTCAGCGAGGGTGTGACCGGAGCCGACGTAGCGCCAAGCCGAGTCCGTGACTGCACCGTCCGGTATGCCTGCGCCCCCGCTTTGGTGTTCTGCCCGCACGGTGCGCAGTGCTCCGTAGGTGGTGGAGTAGCGGCGTGATTTGGTGAGGACGTGTCCCCTGTAGCCGAGCGCGTGTGTCCAGGAGCGCAGGTTGAGGCTCTCGAGTTCGGGCAGGCCGCCCAGGCGCCAGCAGACGGCCATGAGGGCGCGTAAGTGCGCGTTGACCGGGGCGAGTCGGATGCTCTCGGCATCCGTTATGCGGTAGTCGATGCCGCCCGAGTCGCCGACCGACTTGGAGACGTACTTGGCAACGTAGGCCGCTACCGCGCTATCGGTCACCGCGGATTCCGTGAACGCGTCGCTTCGGATCGGATGCACGTCGAGTTGCCGCCCCCAGTGGATGTCACGCTCCCCCGTGGCTGGCGAGTACGGCGTATGGACTTCCACCATGTCCGCCGCCGACTGCACCGCTTGTTCCAGGAGTTGAGCCGTCGCCCAGGCGGGGGGCGGTGATTCGGGCCCGTCTGGTCCGTCGAGGCGGATGACTGCATGGAAGTGGACGGCTCCGCGTTTCTGGTATTCGGCGACCTTCGCAAACGACAGCGTCAGGTGTTCTTTAAAGGCTGTCTGCGTAACGCCTGCCGCACTAGCTAAATGCCGCCTGACCATGTGGCAAAACCGGTTCCATAGGCGGCCGGCGGAGGCGTGCCAGAGTGCATGCCCGACGTAGTCATAGCAGTCCTGGCATAGCGGCTGGCCCACCGTCGAATCGGTTTCTGCATGCTGCATTCCGCAGCCGACCGGCCGCCCGTGCTTGCATGTGCCGCCATCGCGCCGAGCACGGCAGTACGTGCCCGATTCGGTAGCGCGGTGCACGGCGCCGAACGAGGGCGCGGTGAGGGTGACGAACAGCCGGGGGTGGAGCTGGACCCGCTCGGGGGTGCCCTTGCCGCCGAGCAGGCCGGAGCGGACGAGATGGAAGGTGTCGCCCGCATGCAGGTAGGAGCACGGCTGGCAGCGGGTCTCACGGCGGTTGCGGCAGCGCACCGGGATCCGGCCACCCGGCTCACCGGCTGTGTCGTAGTGGCGCAGCAGGGTGCCGGTTGCGTCATCCACCACGGTCGTTCGGCCGGACAGGTAGATGGGGTGTGCGCAGCCGCCGATGGATTCGATCTGGTCGAGCCAGCGGGCAAATCCCGGCTCTTGTACGAGCCGGATGAAATCGCGTTCAGTGGACGAAAGAAGGCGCAGCCGCTCAGCCTCATTCAGGACCGAGCGGCGCGCCTTAGCGGTTACCGGGTACACAGGGAGGTCCCCTTTCGCGTGGGAAGGGCGTGGCGGTCATGGCGACTCCTGGATTCGACTCGGCTTTTCTCGTCTTTACTGGTCTCAACTGGGTCTATTCTCGGCTCGGAAAGTATGCGTGATGTGTGAGTGAGGATTCTCGATCGCGCCTGTCCTTCGCGGATATCTGCCGGATTGTTGCAGTCAGCCGAAGAGGCCGTTTCCGATGAACAGGAACGTCCACCAGACGGGATATCCCATGGGGGTCATGGCAAGCAGGAATCCCGCCATGCTGATCAGGAAGACCTGATACCAGCGGACCTCTCGGGACCGGGCGACCATGACCGCAAACAGGAACAGGAATGCATCGATGACGTAAATGGTGGACTGCGTCATGCCGCTCCCCCTCCTTTCTGGAGTGCGTCAGGCCGCGACAGGAACGGATGGGCCGGGCCCCTTGTGCGGGCGACTTCGTCGACCTCTTCCGGGGCGACCTGCCGCGACCGTGCGCGCGTCCAACGGCCCCCAGTGGCGACCACGGCAACGCCTTGTTCTTCTTCGGAGATCGTCTGCGCGACGATCACGGCATCGGCGTTGAGGTCGCCCAGCGTCATCTCTGCCGAGGCCTCATCGTGGGCGCGGTGTGCGATCCGGCCGCCGAGCTGTGCGCGCAGGGAGGTGACCCGGGGCCCGAGATCGGAGCCGACGCGTTGCCCGGCCAGCACCAGGTGCACGCCGAGTGCGGCCCCGAGTTGGGCCAGGCGTAACAGCAACGTGCCGCAGTGCTCGGATTCCTCGCGCCCTTCTCGGGATCCGTCGTTCAGGTACAGCTCTGCCAGCTCATCGACGATCACGACGACCGGCACCGGCCGGATGGCTTCGGGCAGAGGCCAGATGGAGCGCACGCCCTCCGCCCGGCACAGCCGCATTCGGGCCTGGATCTCCACGACCATCCGTTCCAGCAGGACGATTGCCTGGCCCCGGTCGATGGCCAGCGCCTCGAAGCGCCCGCCGAACGGGCCCAGTTCCATGCCGCCCTTGCAGTCAATGCCGACCAGGGTGACCCGTTGCGGCGACAGCCCTTTGATCAGCGCCGCCAGGAGCGAGGATTTCCCGCTCTGAGTTGCTCCGGTGACCAGCCAGTGCGGCACCCTCCGCAGGTTGATCAGCCAGGCTTCGCCGTCTTCCACGCGGCCCACGTCCGCCGACAGCAGCGCCGCAGCGGCCCCCTGCCCGGCAGGGCGGTCCCCGGTCAGCGGATCCAGGGCGGTCACGCGCACCAGGACCTGACCCCGGCGGGGTGAGGTGACCCGCACCCCGTGCACCCGCCAGGCGTGTTCCATGGCCCGCCCCGCCGCCAGGTAGGGCGCAGGGGTCTGCCCCGGGTGCATCGCCACGCGGACGAGCAGCCCGTTACGGGTCGGTGAAGGCCAGCCCAGACGCGGAGGCTTGGGCCGCAGCGCTTGGCCCTGCACCACCGTGTCGCGCCCGATGAGCCGCTGATTCGAACGGTTGCTGACCGACATGTTGTTCAGCAGGCACAGCCGCCGCCACGTCCACCACATGCGCAGCACGACACGGGGGTACCCGGTCAGCCACCAGCGCAGCGGCCACGCATTCACGTCGACCCCATGGGCCAACAGCCGGGGCTCCCACCACCGTTGGGTGAGAACTCCGGTGATCAGCAGGGCGGTAAGGATCCACACGATCAGTGAGCCCGGCATCAGCGCCTGCCTTCCAACCAGGCCAACAGCCAGCGAGCCCGCATCATGGCCGCCTCAGCGTGCACGGCGTCATGCTCAGCAGGTACTTGGTCACCGCCGTGTCATCGGCGACGCCGAGCAGCGATTCAGCACCGGCAAGCACCTTGAGATCACGCATCAGGTACTTGAGCACCGCCTGATCACTGTCCGGTCCCTTGGGTACGGATGCGTCGCCCTCGCCGCAGGGTCCGGCCAGCTCGCGCATCTCGCGCGCCATCCGCTCCGCCTCTTCAGCGATCACCCCGGCACACGGACGCGTGCACGCGAAGACCTTCGCCTCATCCACGTCCGGCGCCCTGCCGACTGCTACGTGATCCACGTGCGCACGCAGGAAGTCCGCGCCGCACACCACGCAGGCCGCACCATCCGATTGCGCCGCCGACAGATGCCAGAAATCCATCATCAGGACTCGCCCCCCGACGACTTCCCCCGCGCCCCCGACGACGGCCCAGGACCGCCACCAGGAGCAGCCGGACCGGTCACCGCTGTGATCGCATCCGCCCGGTACGACGTGCCACTACGGCCGTCCACCGACCACGCGTTCGCGACAAGGTTCGTGATCTTGACTTCCGCACCGGCCATGATGCCCGTCGGCTGGATACCGGAGACCACCACATCGATGGCCTCCACCCGGCGCCCCTGCGCGGGCACCACCGTGACACTGGTGACCCACTGAAGGTTGCCCTCCCGGTCCCGGCGCTGCTCGCCCTCCGGGTTCAGGCGCGGCTCAGGTGCGATCGAGCACCGCATAGGCCCCAGCCGTGCCGTGTCTATCGGCATGGTCTGCATGATCTGCCCTCTCCACTCGTCTCATTCGGTCATCCACTCATTCGGATGAGTGGATGAACCATGGTGGGTGGCTGTCCAGTCATGCGTCAACCACTTATGCTCATGAGTGGAGAAGTGGCCCACTAGCACACGGCACTGACAGCGAGCCCAGCCCGAACCGTCCGGCCGTCCACCTGACCCGCAGGGAGCGAGCTCTCATGACAGCCCGAAAGCACGTACAGCGACCGGAGCCGATGTACATGGTCGTCGCGCGCGAGCTAGCCAACGAGATCAAGGAAGGCCGCTACGAGCCGGGGCAACTCCTGCCGTCCGAAAATGAGTTGGTGGAGATGTTCGGAGTCGGCAAGGCGACCGTCCGCCAGGCCGTAGCGGAGCTGCGCGGCATGGGCCTGGTCTACTCCCGCCAGGGGAAGGGCGTGATCGTCCGCGAGCGGGACAGCGCCGCCCGGAGCCTGCGGGTAGACCGGTCAATCCAGCGCGCGGGCAAGGTCTGGCAGATGCCGGACATGACCGAGGTGGAACCGCCCGCCGTCTCGCGGATCACCCTGGACGGCATGCCCGCAGCGCTCCTTGACCAGGCCGACCAGGACGCCATCAGCGTGGATCGCCTCATCCATGACCCCGAGAGCGGAGCCAGGATGGCGCACCGGATGCTCATCCCGATGGCCACCGCCGCCGACACGCCCTCTCTCGCCGAGGTGCCCACCGCCCCGGTCAGTGATCTCTATCGCCAGCTCTCCGACGCCGGGCACGCCCTCGCCTTCACCGAGGAAGTCACCGCCCGCACCCCCTTCCCGGACGAGCGGAGCACCCTGCAGCTCGTCCCGGACGCGAGCCCGCTGCTGATCACTTACCGCATCACCAGCGACGCCGACAACGGCCGTCCGCTCTTGTGCGAGGAGCTGCGGGCCCCCGCCGCGACATGCCGCCTCAGCTTCCCCGTGACGCCGACGAAGGCAGCCGCCAAGCGGACCCCACGGAGCCGACCCGCATCGGAGTAACTTCGCTTTACTTGCTCAAGGGCGCGCCTTCGGCGCGCCGGGCAGCACCGCCCGCACCGGCCGGGCGTGCGGCCTTCGGCCGGTCCCGTCCGCACGGACGGACCGCCCGGCACCACCCCGCACCCGAGCAGCAGCAAAGCCCCCGCGGATTCACCACGGGGGCCCTTTCGTCTGCCCTGGCCCTCACCGGTAAGTCACCGGCCACCGCCAGGCCTTCGCCACCGCACGAGCACAGGCCAGCTCCCGCCGCATGAACGGCCGTTCCCGCCGCGCCAATCGCTCCGGGACTCTTCATGATCCAAGTCACTGGGAGCGGTGGCCGGCCACGGGCCCTGGGGGCCCTTTTGGCAGGCCCCCTCCCCTCAACCCCACTAAGCCGGGGGGTGATCCACCGTCGGCGACCGCAGGCGCACGTTTCCTTCAAAGGCATTGGCAGCGTGGCTGAGACCGGGAAGTGGTGCAGCGAGCCAGGTTCGGTCAGAGGTCGACCGCAGGCCGCAGGGGGCTGACTTTCGGTGGTGCAGGCCCAAGGACACCACCGGTTTTGTTGTCGTCCCCCGGCGCTGGGTCATCGAACGGAGCCTCGCCTGGATGATGAACGCCCGCCGCCATGCCCGCGACTACGAACGGCTCGTCCAGCACTCTGAAACCCTCATCACCTGGGCCGCCATCACTCTCATGACTCGCCGCATCACCCGCTGACCAGCCCGGTCCGAAGCCATGGTCCACCTCGCGATGATCGACCTCATGGCCCGCCGCCTCACCGGCGAAGCCACCCCCAACTGGCGCGGAACCTGACCCGGGATCAAACCCTATTCAAGACCTCCACGAAGGGCCGCGCCTCGATGAGAAGGCCGACAACTACTAGGTCCGGCTTCATGTCGGCGCCGCCGCACTGGTTGAAGGGACTGCCGACCGGCAGCCCGGCGAGGTTGCCGTCGACGGCTCCGGTTCCGTGGGTCGTTGCTCCATCTGCGCGGGTGCCGTGATGGTTGGTACAGCTGGTGCCGAAGGCTGGTGACAGGAAGTCCCCGACCCCTCCCGCAGCCACCGGCGAGGCCGTGGCCAGTGTCGCGCCTGCCGCTGTGGCGGTGAGCGCGAACGTGGTGGCTGTCTTACGCATGGTCATGCCCGGAAGAACGATCACTGATCACTGCGGTCACGGGTCTGGTGGAGCTTCCAAACAGCTTCTCAGCCCTTGTTGCAGTCCCGCGCATGATCCCGCGCAGCGAACATCGCAGGCCCCGCACCCGTGATCCGGATCGGCCGACGGCATCCCTCGCAGCGGATGAAGTTCCCCTGCACGGTCACCCGCTTGTCCTTCCGATTACGCCACTCACGAGCCATCTCGTCATCCCCTTCTGTCCGTTGACCGGCCCCAGGCCCTCAGCCCGATCGCCGGTCCTCCGCTAACTCGCCCAGTAACTGAGCGATCTCCCTGACTCCCTCGGGCCGCATCCAGACCACCGACTCGCCCCGGATGCCCGTGTGCGGGACGGCCCGCACCAGGTGACTGTCGATACCCAGAGCCTCGGCAGCTTCGTTGACTTCGGTCGCCGCCTCATCCGCAGCGCACCAGGCAGCGACGTAGTCAACGTCTGCCACCCACACCGCGTCATCCGGCTCCCCGCCGTAGCCCGATCCCCGTTGGCTCGCCATTGCGTACTCACTCCTCAAGGCGGCATATGCCGCCATCGCATCTGCAACCAACTACGTTGCAGATGGCCTGAGTTCGCAGCACTCAGGCCCGTATTCCCCCGGCGATGCCAAGTCTGCTACAGCCCGTGATGTTTCTGAATGCCAATCACACAAATATTCCAACGCCGCATGCGACTAATTGATCACTCGGGCCGCACGCCACAGGCTCACCATCCGCCCCACCAGGCCTGATAGCGGCAACCCCCTTCAGGTCACGGCGAGTTGAACAACCAATGATCCTGGCCAGAGCCACTCCACGGGGAGCCCACATTGAGCCAGGCGCCAGCGCGGCCCCCTCCCTGTCGATACAGAGAGGGGGCCGCATCCTTACGGGCTCACCCGCCAGCCAGGCCGTCAGTACAGGTACGAGCCCACGACCCAGCCGACATAACCACCCGGCAGACCACCCGCCGAACCGCCGCTCAGAACCACCCGGTACCAGGACTGCCCTCCGCTGTCCTGCTTCAGCCCGATCAGCTTCATCCGGTCACCGGTGTAGAGCTGACCGAGAACCCCGTTGCCGGTACCCGGACCCGTGCGCACCCGCAGCCCATCGACCGTGGCCCGCACATGCTCACCCCGCGTCAGCCGCCCATCCGCAAGGCCGTTGTCGACCCTGGGCGGAGCCACGGCGGCACCGCTGGAACCATTCGGCCCCGGAAGGGGCATCGCGGACGCTGCCACCACTCCCACAGTTCCCAGCCCCAGCACCGCCGTGCCAGCAACGACCAGCGCACGCAGACCCTTACGGCTTCCCATCATCTGACTGCCTCTCAGTTCGCAACCACGACGAGCAGTCACCGCATGTTCCCCGGTTGACCACTCATCCGAATGAGTCACCAGAATGGAGCAGCCCTCGGCGTCAGGTCAACCACTTATCCGAATGAGTACCTCGCAGACGAAGCCCCGCGCAGCTCCGGGGTCCGGGGAGTTGCGCGGGGCGTTCGTGGTCCAGCTACATGGGGGCGTCAGGCACGCTCCCCAAGGGTGACGGACCAGGCGCCACGACTGATGTGGCAGATTCCGTCAGGGTCGATGCGCACGCGAGCCCCGGAGAGCGGGAGTCCGCCCTCAGTGTTCAGACGGTTGCGGACGCGTTCGAGGGCATCCCACAGGCGACGGGGGCCGCCCTGGTGGACGGTCGGCGAGTCAGACCAGACGCCTTGGGCGCGCGCCCAGGAGCCGTCAGCGTGCACCATCCACGCCGTGCGGAGATGGTCTGCCCCCTCCCAGAATCGGTGTTCGATCCCCGGCGAGGTCAGCTCAAGCATGGACCACACGTCCCACGCCTCCCGCACGTTCAGCACCGGATACCGGCCCGTGGTGATCTCCTCGCCCTCCTGGTCGCGGATCTCAGTGAACCGTTCGCTCAGTCCGGGCGCGTAGTCCTCGCCGTGGCGGGTGCGCATGAACCCTGCACGCTCTTGCTCCACCCTGCCCACCGCTCCCCCATCGGCCACCTTGTCGGCAGTGATGATCAGCCCGGTACCCGCCAAGGTGGTGACGAGCCGCCCGCCCAGTCGAAGCGCGGACAAGCACGAGGCAGGCACGGGATTGAGGGACACGGTCGCGATGATCCGGTCATAGCTACCGGAGAGCGGCCCCGTGATGTCGCAGACAGCCATGTTCGGATGCAGGCCGATGGAGTCCAGCCGCCCAGCCGCCGTCTTCACCAGGTGCGCATCCACATCCAGGCTCGTCACCTGACGGTCCTGGAGCCGTCGGCACGCAAGAGCCGTGCCGTAGCCGGAACCCGTCGTCACCAAGATGTGCGAGTCATCAGCGATCATCGCGTACCGGTACAAGTCCAAGACCAGACTCGGCAGCGTCGATGACGACGTAGGTAGCCCGCTCGCGGTCGGCTCCGTTGCGAGGTCGGCGTGCACGGCACCGACGCGAGTAACCAGGGTCCTGTTTGCGTACACGGTGGACAGCCACGCTTCACGGTCGGCAGACCCGTTCCGCAGCGTCCATTGACCCGCGTTGTTGGCCCACCAGTTCGGCACGAACAGATGCCGGGGAGTAGCCGCCAAGGGCGCGTGCCAGCGCGATACGGGGTGTGCCACCCCGTCAGCGAGTCGCTCCGCGTAGGGCTCCCAATCGTTCATGGCGTGCCGCCCTCTCAGTAAGACGGATTGCAGGCTGGCGTCTCCGCTGGAGAGCAGTCGTCGCCATCCTGGTCAGGATTGCACCCCGTCGCCTTCCCCTCTCTCACGCCGGGTGACGGCGTGCACGAGTCCTCAGCGGGGGTGCAGGTCTGCGGAATGCAGCTGCCGTCCCTCTTCGGGATCACGGCCATGCGCTCTCGCCACTCAGCTCCGTTCAGGATCTCGGCAAGAGTCTGGTGTCGGAGGTCGCCAGAGGTGAGCCACCGCGACATCACACACGGGGTCACCACGCCGTGAGGGTTGATGGCTGCGCGGTCCGTCCCGCACCGGCCGCACAGTTCAGCCGGATTGTGGACCTGAAGAGTGCCGGACTCACCGTTTCCGATGGCCCGGACTCGGTCTGCTCGGATCTCGCCTGTTACTCCGATGCGCCGCAGCTCAGCCCGCGCGGAGTCGACCCGCTGTCCGTCGAGGACATGCACGAGGGAGGCGCGCAGCGGGATTCCTCGCCGGGTTGCCTCAATGATGTTCGCCTTGGTGCGGCCGTACGATCCACGTCCCCCGGTGATCTTCTCGTGTTCCTGCGCGCTGTCGCTGTAGTAGCTCGTCGCCAGGCGGACACCCGGACGCTCGAAAACGTCCCACATCGACGGGCGGATGTGGACGAGATTGGTGAAGACCTCAACCCCCATGCCCAGGCTCAACGCGCGTTCGATGAGCTGCGGCAGGTACGGGTGGAGCGTCGGTTCGCCACCGATGTACTGCACCATCCCGACCCCGAGCCCCGCCGCCTGGTCGAGCAGCTCGAACCAATCCTCACGCGACATACTGCCGTGATTGCCGCTCGGTCCCGACTGGGCGTAGCAGTGAGACGCGCAGGTGTTCTGACACTGGCCTGTGATCTCTAGTGCAAGCGAACTGATCTGACTCCTAGCCGTGTTGGCTGCACTGTCCATGATCACTGTCACGGTGGCACTCCCTTGGTGTCGTTGTGTCCTTCGGTCCTTGCGGGCCCTTCTCAACCGCCGACAGTCGAGGAGGGGGGTCTGGCCCGCTCTGGTCGTTGTCCTCGGCCGCGTGGGAGGAGCAACCAGAGCGGGCCCTATCCGCCGCCGCTGCGGAACCGCCCGCGTACAGCAGGGGCGGAGCCTGGGTTGTGACCACCCCCGGCAGGACCGAGGCGGCGTCCTCAAGGTCCGGCCGGGGGTGGCGTCTTAGCGAGCGCTCAAGGCGCTCAGGTCCCGTTGATGGAGCTGAAGCCCAACGATGTGGTTCAACTCGCTGATACACGTTGCGCAGCCGTATATGTCTGCGGTCCCCGCAGGCGCCGATACGGTGCCGATCCAGAGCACCCATACCTGCGCGCGGCGGCAGTAGAGCATGCACAGCCCCGTGATCCACTGATTGCTTCGCCGAGACCGCACGTAGATCAGTTCTGCGGGCGGCTCAGCAAGATCGGGACCAGTCACCGAGGCGCCCCGATCTGAGTACGTCGGTAGACAGTCCCTGGGCGAACCATCACCCACGGGCCGTGCCCCTCAAGCTCAAGGATCTTGCCGCCACTTTCAGACTTGCATCTCATGTCGAGGATCTGGCGGTAGGCGCCTGCCACCCACACGTAGTCGTGCACCTGAACACCACTCGGAAGGGCCTTGACGGGGGTGGTGCCGGAAGGCGCCTCCCGGTCCACTGCGTCTACTGCTGGCATGCAGTGCTCGACCCGGGCAACCCACTGCGCGCCCGCTTCGGTCTCCACGTTGAGTGCTGCTCCGACGACGTTGAGGACTGTGGCGAAGGACCTACGCCGCCGCTCCCAAATCTCGTCGCCCGCTGCGTACTTGGTCACCGGACTTCACTCCCCAAGGCGCGGCAGAGCTGGTGACCCTCGGCAAGGGTCACTGCACCGAGGTGGATCTGGGGTTCCACGGGGCCCCAGTCCACCCTCATCTGAGGGAGCGTCATCCCATGACCCTTGAATGCCATGGTCAGAGCCTCAAAGGTGTCCTGGACGATGTTGCCCTCTGCCTCTTCTTCACGGAGGTCTTCGGCCTGCTGTGGGGAGTCCATCGGAGAGCCCTTCGGATCTGTACGTTCTACGTCACTGTGTGTACTCCACGGTGGACCCAACGCGAGTAGCCTTCATAGGGGTTGACTGTCGCCCTGGCAGCAGGCGACAAGAGAGGGTGATGTATGTGTCCGAGGGTTACCAGCAGGACATCGAGGAACCCCCTCACGACGACGAGTCGGCTCGGTCCGTCCTGGCACGCCAACTCCGCTACCTGCGTGAGAAGTCGGGGAAGTCATTGGCCCAACTGGCTGAGGACACGACATACAACCGCTCATATCTGCATCGACTTGAGACAGGCGAGCGGCTCAGCCAACTGCCCGTCATGCAGAAGCTTGACGAGGTCTACGAGACCGGTGGATTGCTGGTGCGGCTATGGAGGCTTGCGCGGCAGGAAGCGTTCAAGGACCGGTACAAGCTGTTCATGCAATACGAAGCCAAGGCCTCGATCATGCACAAGTACATGTGCGCCGTACCTGGTCTGCTGCAAACAGAGGACTACGCACGGATCGTCTTATCGGGTCCAACCCTCAACGATGATGAGGAGCTTGAGGAGAACGTCTCTGCTCGGATCGGACGACAAGACCTTCTACGCCGGGATCCTCCGCCTCATCTGCGGGTCATTCTCGACGAGTCTGCACTTCGTAGACCGACTGAAGACCGAAAGATCTGGCGCGGCCAACTCACGCACATGATTGAGTCGCAGGAGTCACCTCACATCGTGATTCAGGTTCTCCCCTTCGCCTCCGGGGTGCACGACCTTATGGGCGGGTCCCTCTCCCTCCTCTGGTCACCGGATGGAAATTCTGTCGCCTACCTAGAAGGCAACAAGTCAGGCGAACTCGTGGAGGACGCGGGGGAGGTCGCAGGTTTCCGCCTGTCCTACGATCGGCTCAGAGACCTAGCTCTCAGCCCACCTCATTCGGTGAGGTTCATCGAGCAAGTCATGGAGGACAGCACATCATGAACGGCACCCCCGGCCTCTCCACCGCCGCATGGCGTAAGAGCAGCTACAGCAACGGTGGCGACGCCAACTGTGTGGAGGTCGCTGACGGCTTCCTCGGGGTCGTCCCGGTACGCGACAGCAAGACCCCCGAGGGGCCCGCCTTGGTCGTGCCTGACCATGGCTGGGGGGCCTTCGTCGACTGGATCAAGGACTGACCCAACGCAAGGAAGCCCCTCGCCTTGGCGGGGGGCTTCCCCATGTTGGGCTCATGGAGTTTCCGTAGGTCAGGCCGCCAGCTCAATACGGAACCTCAGAACACACGGCGGAACGCTTCCTGACGCGACGATTGTGAACATCGCGCTCCCGCACATTCAGGACGCGCTCGAATTCTCCACCACTGACCTCACTTGGGTCGTCAGCGCGTACACCCTCACCTTCGGCGGCCTGCTCCTTCTCGGTGGCCGCGCCGGTGACATCCTCGGCCGCCGCCGGGTCTTCATGACCGGAATCCTGGTCTTCACTCTCGCCTCGCTCCTGGGTGGATTCGCCCAGGAACCCTGGCAGTTGCTGGCCGCGCGCGCCCTGCAGGGCGTAGGTGGCGCGATCGCGTCGCCCACCTCCCTGGCACTCATCACCACGACGTTTCCCGAAGGCCCCGAGCGCAACCGAGCGTTCGGTGTCTTCGCGGCCGTCTCCGCGGGTGGCGGCGCCATCGGTCTGCTGGCCGGCGGCATGCTCACGGAGTGGCTCGACTGGCGCTGGGTGCTGTTCGTGAACGTACCCATCGGCATTCTGATCGCCTTCCTCACCCCGCTCTACATCAGCGAGTCCAAGCGCCATCCGGGCCGTTTCGACATCGCGGGCGCCCTCACCTCGACCCTCGGCATGGCCTCCCTGGTCTACGGATTCATCCGGGCGTCCGAGGAAGGCTGGCGCGACAACGTCACCCTGGGGTCGTTCGGCGCGGCGATCGTGCTGCTCCTGGCCTTCGCCCTGATCGAGAGCCGGGCGAAGGAACCGATCACTCCGCTGAAAATGTTCGCCGATCGCAACCGCTCGGGCTCGTACGTGATCATGCTGAGCCTGGCGGCGGCGATGTTCGGCATGTTCTTCTTCATCGTTCTCTTCGTCCAGAACGTACTGAACTACACACCGATCGAAGCGGGCCTCGCCTTCCTGCCGGTCACGGTCGCGATCGTGGCGGGCGCGGGCATCTCCCAACGGCTGCTTCCTGTCCTCGGCCCCAAGCCCTTCATGGTGACCGGCTCGGCCATCGTCGCCCTCGGACTCGGCTGGCAGACCCTCATCAGCCCGGACAGTTCGTACGCGGGCGGAGTGCTCGGCCCGATGATGCTGTTCGGCTTCGGCATGGGTCTGAACTTCGTGACCCTTACATTGACGGCCGTCTCCGGAGTGGCCCAGCACGAGGCGGGCGCCGCATCCGGGCTGCTCAACGCGACGCAGCAGGTGGGCGGTTCACTCGGCCTCTCCATCCTGACCACGGTGTTCGGCACCGCGAGCCGGGACGAGGGCAAGGAGCAGATGGCGGACTTCATGGCGAACGCTTCGCCGGAACAGAAGGCCGCCTTCGCCAAGTCCGGTGAGCTGCCGGCGCCCTGGGGACACGAAGTGCTGGCCCAGGGGATTTCGACGGCCTTCATACCGGCCGTCGCCATGGCCCTGCTCGCCCTGGTCACCGCCGTGGTGCTCGTCCGGGTGCGCAAGAGCGACCTGGACGCGCTGTCCGGCACGGCGAGTGCGGCGGGTCCTGCGGGCGGCTGAAATCAGCGCGACCAGCTCGACCGGTGGGGCCGCCTCACGGCGGCGAGGGGGGACCCGGCACGCGCCCGCGGGCGGTGGTCGGCCGCGGCCACTCCCTCGCCGGCTTCGAGGGCGGGCGGTTTCACGAGGCCGCCGCCCTCGTGAAACCGCCGCCACAGGCCACCAGCCTGCCGGAGCGCGCCTCAGCGGTACGAGACCTCGACCTCTGGGCTGGCACCCTCGCAGTCCGCCACGGTTGCCTCGGGCGGGCGTTCCTCGATGATCTCCCTGGCCCGCGCCTCCCCCAGGCTGGTGGCGTACCAAGGGCCGCGCTCGGAGCCAAGGCCGTTCGCGATGCCCTCAAGGGCGCAGGAACGCAGCGGCTCCGGCAGCCCGTCGACGGCCGGCGCGGCATCGGCGGACAGCCCGCGCGCGTACTCCAGGTCGAACTTCCCGGTGTCCTCGTAGCGCTGGGCATTGCGCTCGGCGATGAGTCCGTCGGGCGACAGGAGCCCGAAGGCCAGCACACCGGCCGCTGCACTCGCGGCGACGGCGCGCGGCAGCCAGCGGGCGCCCCACACTCCGGCCGCCATGATCAGCACGATGACCAGGCCGAGCCAGAGCTCCACAGCCACGACCGACACCCTGAGCCGGGTCAGGCCGTACGCGTCGACGTACATGTCCATGCGCCGCACCGCCGACGCCACGACGACGAGCGTGAGGGCGCAGAGCGTGCCGAGCACGGCCCGTACCAGACCGCGGTCGCGCGACCCGGCACGCGGCGCCCAGCGCAGCGCGAGGACGATGACGACCAGGGTGAGCAGCGTGGCGAGCAGCAGCTGCCAGAAGCCCTGGCGCGCATACGCGGCGTACGAGAGGTCGGTCTTCTCCAGGACCGCGTCGTATCCACCGAAGAGGACGGCCAGCTGCACCACGTTGAACACCGCGAACAGCAGGTTCAAGACGATCAGCGGCAGCGCCCACTCGACGCGGCCCCGCTCCCGGCCAGGACCGACGACAAGCCGGTCCCAGCGAACGGGCGCGGCAGCGGTGTGCGCCGCGGCGAGCGCTCCTACGACACCGGCCGCGAAGAGCAGCAGACGCCACGGCCCGTCGGAAATGGAGGCGTCGGGCATCAGATCGCCCAGCAGCCCCGCGAAGGCGGCGTCGGCCCCGGCGAACAGCGCACCGAAGACCAACAGCAGCACGGCGGTGACCGCGACCGCGCGCAGCACGGGCCCGCTCCGTGACCCGCTCGCGCGGCCCCGTACCCCACGCCAGCCCCAGCCAAGGCCGGAGAGCACCGCGTCGAAGAGACCGAGCGGGCCGAGCAGGACGCCGGGCCAGGTGCGGCAGCCGTGCAGGGCGAGCGAGCCGAGCGCGACGGCGGAGACGATGGCGAGGAACGAGGGCCACCCCGCGTCCCGCAGCGCGGGCACGGACAGGAGAGCGAGGCCACCGGTCGCCCAGGCCAGCGTCCAGGGGCGCGGCCTGCGGCCGGCCTGTTCGGCGGCGAAGTACGCGGCGAGCGCGGCCGGCACGGCGACGATCAGCAGGTTGAGCGCGAGCCCGTCACCGAGCAGCAGCATGCTCAGCAGGCCGGTTGCGAGCACCGCGCCGAGCGTGCCCGTCCGGACCGGAGCGGGCGGGTCGGCCCGCAGGTCGGCCAGCAGCGGCTCAGGCTTGTGCCCGCCCGCCGGGTACTCCCAGTCGGTACGAGGCCGTGGGCCCCGCGCCACTGCACGCGGGCCGGGCACGGCGTCCTCGGGCTCCTCGGGTGCCTCGGGTGCCTCGCCGTCGCTGTCCGCTCGTGAAGCTCCGAACGGATCCCCTAGTGGGTCTCTTGGTGAATCGCTTCGCGAATCTTTTGGTGAATCTTTTGGTGAATCTGCCACATCTGATGGCTCAGGCGTGGACGGTGTATCGGACACGGGACCCCCTCCCGGCCGGTCCGCACGTGCAGCAGACGGCACGCACGCGTGGCGGGGCCGCCGGGCGACCGGCATCTCGTTGAGGGCACGCAAGTCATGATCAACTCGCGGCCTGCCGGAAAGAGTAGCCGCGACGCCGACGGCGGCCCTCGCATCGGCCACGCTGTGGCATGACCGTGACAGTCACCCAGACCCGAAGTCAGCCCGCCGCGACCGGCACCCAGCCGGGCAACGCCTCGGTCCGCTCCAGCCACTCGTCAGAGGGCGCCCCGCCCTCACCGGAAGCGACCACTCCGCCCACGATGGCGCAGGTCGTGTCCATGTCGCCGCCCACCTGGGCGGTGGACCAGATGGCCCGCTCGTAGGCCCCGAGGCCACGGGCGGCCGACCACAGCGCGAACGGCACCGTGTCATGGGCGGTCGTACGACGGCCGCAGCCGAGCACGGCGGCTACCGTCGCCGCGTCTCCGTAGTCGAGCATGTCCCGCGCCCGGCGGAGCCCCGCCCCCACGGCGCTGCGGGGCACGAGGTCGATGACGCCGTCGAGCAGCGCCTTCGGCGCGGGCGGCCCCGCGGGGTCCCCCACCAGCACCGCGGCGGCGGCCACCGCTACTGCCCCCACGACCGCCTCACGGTGCTGATGCGTGGGGTACGCGGAGATCTCCGCCTGGTGCGTCGCCTGCTCCGGATCATCGGCGTACCAGGCCCCGAGCGGCGCGATGCGCATGGCCGCGCCGTTGCCCCAGGAGCCCTGCCCCTTGAACAGCGCCGAGGCCAGCTCCCGCCAGTCACCGCCCTCCCGGACCTGCCTGAGCAGCCGGTTCACGGCGGGGCCGTAGCCACGGTCGAAGTCATGGTGCTCGGCGAAGGACAGGGCGAGCGCGTCCTGGTCGATCCGGTCGTGCCGGTCCAGGACCGCGAGCACGGAGCAGGCCATCTCGGTGTCGTCGGTCCACTGCCAGGGGCCTGGGGGTGCTTCCCGCCGCTTCAGCAGCGGGTAGTTCGCGGGCACGAAGAACTGAGAGCCCAGCGCGTCCCCCACCGCCAGTCCACGCAGGCTGGCCAGAGCGCGGGCCAGGCGCCGTTCGGGAGAGGAGTCAGCGGTCATCGCCCTGCCACTCTATCCGGTGACGCCGTACGGTTCGGGTTCGCGCCAGCGTTCGAAGGGCCGGTCCAGTGTGTACTTGCCGTCGTCACCGAGCACAAGCGTCCGCATCTCGGCGTTCCCGGGATTGGACAGCGACTCGAAATCCGCCACGGACCAGTGGAACCAGCGCATGCAGAACAGCCGCATGGTCAGGCCATGGGTGACGAGGAGGACGTTCGGCGGATGGTCCGGGGCCTCGAAGCTCCGGTACAGACTCTCCAGGAACGCGCCGACCCTGTCGTACACGTCGGCCCCTGACTCGCCCTGGGCGAAACGGTAGAAGAAGTGTCCGTACGCGTCGCGGTAGGCCTTCTGCAGCTTGACGTCGTCCCTGTCCTGCCAGTTTCCCCAGTCCTGCTCCCGCAGCCGCGGCTCCTCGCGCACCCGCACGAGATCGGGGTCGAGCCGCAGGGCCCGGAAGGTCTCATGGGTGCGGCGATAGGGCGAGACGTACACACTCACCCGCTCCAGACCGACGGCTTCCCGAAGCTGCCCGCCCGTCTCCTCCGCCTGCCGCCACCCCTTCTCGGTAAGCGCGAGCGCGTGGTCGGGTTCGCGCTCGTACACGGTGTCGTCGGCGTTTCCGGCCGACTCGCCGTGCCGGACAAGGAAGATGCGCCGCGGACGTGCCATACGGAAACCCTAGATCGGCCCTTCCCGAGCGGCTCAACCGGTCGGCCGTCCGAGCTCCATCCGGCGTATCCGAGCTGCGCAACGGCGTATGCGGCCGCCGCCCCCACCGACGAGGAGGCAGATCACCCCGCGGCCGTCACACCGTCCACGACGGCTCCAGTTGCACGATGTCACCGGCAAGGGCCGCGACATCGGCCTCCGTCTGGGCACGCAGCGAGAGGCGTTCCACCCGTTCCCTGCGGTACTTTCCGTGCTCTGCGGCCGCGAGCCACATCGAGAGCACGAGGAACTCGTGCCCGGGCGCCTCACCGAAGAGCCCGCGCACCATCCCCGGAGAGCCCGCCATCGCCGGGTTCCAGACCTTCTCCTGCATCAGCGCGAAGTGCTCCACCCGCGCCTCACGGACCCGGCAGTGCGCCACCCGCACCACGTCGGCGTCCGTGAAGCGCGGCTCGAAGCCCGTCTTCACGTCGAAACGGTGGTCGAAGAGCTTGCTCTGGATGTCCTTGAAGGTGCCTGCCTGCGTGGCGGCGAGCCGGTCGTGGGAGCGTGCCATGAAGGAGTCGTAGAAGGCCCGGCTCTCCCAGAAGGCGAAGACGTGCGCCACGCCCGGTCGTTCCCGACTCCACCCTCCACCCTGTCCCCGGAACCCCGGCTCCCCCAGAAGCCCCGCCCACTTCCGCTGTCCCCGCTCGAACCCCCGTCGGTCCACCACGGTGCAGCGAATCCACTTGACCAGCACCGCGCCATCGTACGGCGCCGAGCGTGGCCCGGGTCACGCTCCGGCGTAGTGCGCCCGGATCAGCTCGGCGCAATCGTCGCCGTTCAGTTCAATATCGAACTCCCGGGCGAGAACCTCCCCCAACTCCTCGGCGGATACGTCGCGTTCGTCCGATGTGCCGTCCGGTCGCGTCACCGTCAAGTGCTCGCCGACCAAGGTGCGGCGCACCTCAGGAGCGGCCCTCTGGAGCACCGGGCGGCGGATGAACGGCGACCTGGGGTGGGTCGATGTGTAGTGGTTCATCACTACGTAGTCGACGGGAAGGCGTTCTTCCAGCGTGTATTCGTAGAGATCGAACCAGCCGTCCGCGTGCCCGGTCCGCAACACCCGTGCACCGTTTGCTTCCTGGACGATCCCGAACCGCCACTCTCCTTGTCGTACGTCTTGTCGTACGTCGCCCCCGTCCCCCATGGGGATCGGTTCGAGCAGCCCCTCGGCGCCGAAACCGACGTCACAGTGCCACTGCCGCCCGTCGGCCTCGACCTTCAGGAGCATGTGCGTCACCGCGCGACGCGACGAGGCGCCCGCCCTGACCCGGCCGCCGAGCCCCGTTACGGCGAAGCCGATGCGGTCCAGGGCCGCCGCGAACAGAAGGTTCTGCTCGTAGCAGTAGCCGCCTCTGCGCTGCCGCACCAGCTTGTCCTGCAGCGCCGCCAGATCCAGCGGTACGGGCCTGCCGACCATCATCTCCAGGTTCTCGAAAGGGATCGCCGCCACATGCGCCCGATGGAGCGCGCGGAGCGTCTCGAAGTCGGGCTTCGCCTCTCCCTCGTGGCCGACCCTGGCCAAGTAGGCCTCGATGTCCAGTTCTTCCCCGTTCCATGTCATGGGGACAATGATCTACATGCCCGCGTACGCACGCCACCAGAAATGCCCGGGGCGTGCCCAACAGCCGTGCCGACCAGGAAACTTCGGCGATGTCAGTCATTCGTCGTAGCGTGTCTGTAGGACATGCCGTCTGGACATGCCTTGTGCGAGAGCGACAGCCGGGACCACGAGGAGGGGGAACTCCGTGAGCAGTGTCAGCAAGGGGATCAAGAAGGTCGAGGTGGGGCTCAAGTGGGATCCCAGCCCTGTCGGCGCGCCGTCGCATGATCTCGACATCATCGCCGCGACCTACTCCGCGGACGCTCCGTACGACAGCCCTGTGTACCTGGTGCACTTCGACAGCCGCGCCCCCGACGGGACGATCACCCTCAACAGGGACAGCAAGACAGGTCAGGGCTTCGGCTTCGACGAGGTCATGACCCTGGAGCTCGACCGGCTCGCGGCCACGTACGCGCGCGTGGTGGTCGGTGTGGCCATACAGCCCCACGAGGAACAGAAGATGTTCGGCGACATCCCGAACACCTCGGTGCGCATCCGCGAGGGATACACCGACCTCGCGCAGAGCGACCTCTCCGCGGTCTCCGGGCACACGGCCGCGACGATCGCCGAGTTCACCCGGGACGAGTCGGGCGCGTGGTCCTTCCGCGAGATGGTCCGCGGGTTCGACGCCGACCCCACGTCCTTCGCGGCCGTGATGGGGACCGAGATCTGAGGTCAGCGCCCGCAGGAGACCCCGTCACGGGAAACGCCGAGGGCGGTGGTGCCGATCTCTCGGCGCCACCGCCCTTGGCGTTCAGGCTTCACTCCCGGCTAGTGCCCGGAGCCTCCAGAAGGTGCGGGAGTCAGCTGCAACCGCTGGTCGAGCCGCAGCCCTCGCAGATGTAGCAGGAGCCGGCACGCTGCATCTTCGTCCCGCAGGAGAAGCACAGCGGCGCGTCGGCCTGGATGCCCAGCTGCATCTCCACGAGCTCGGCGCTGGTGTGCGCCTGCTGCGGAGCGGGCTTCTCGACCTCGACCTTCGGCACGGCGACCGACTTCAGGACCTCGGGCTGCCGAGGGGCGGACTGGGCCAGACCCTCGACGTCGACGTCCGCGGAGTCGTCCATGGACGGCTCGTACGAACCGGTCTCCAGGTGACGCTGACGCTCCTCGGCCGAGTGGATGCCGAGCGCGGAGCGGGTCTCGAAGGGCAGGAAGTCCAGCGCCAGGCGGCGGAAGATGTAGTCGACGATCGACTGCGCCATCCGCACGTCCGGGTCGTCCGTCATGCCGGCCGGCTCGAAGCGCATGTTCGTGAACTTCGAGACGTACGTCTCCAGCGGAACGCCGTACTGCAGGCCCACGGAGACGGCGATCGAGAAGGCGTCCATCATGCCCGCGAGGGTCGAACCCTGCTTGGACATCTTCAGGAAGACCTCGCCGAGACCGTCGTCCGGGTAGGAGTTGGCGGTCATGTAGCCCTCGGCGCCACCCACGGTGAAGGAGGTGGTGATCCCCGGGCGACCCTTGGGGAGGCGCTTGCGGACGGGGCGGTACTCGACCACCTTCTCGACCGCGGCACGGATCGTGTCCTCGGTCTTCTCGGTGACCTCGGCCTTCTCCTGCTCCTTCTTCTTGGCGGAGAGGGGCTGGCCGACCTTGCAGTTGTCGCGGTAGATGGCGAGCGCCTTGACGCCCATCTTCCACGCCTCGTAGTAGACCTCTTCGACGTCCTCGACGGTGGCCGTCTCCGGGAGGTTGACCGTCTTGGAGAGCGCGCCGGAGATCCACGGCTGGATGGCCGCCATCATCCGGACGTGGCCCATCGCGGAGATGGAACGCTCACCCATGGCGCAGTCGAAGACCTCGTAGTGCGCGGGCTTCAGACCGGGGGCGTCGATCACATTGCCGTGGTCGGCGATGTGGGCGACGATCGCCTCGATCTGCTCCTCCTGGTAGCCCAGGCGACGCAGGGCCTGCGGCACGGTGCCGTTGACGATCTGCATCGAGCCGCCGCCGACGAGCTTCTTGAACTTGACCAGGGCGAGGTCGGGCTCAAGGCCGGTGGTGTCGCAGGACATCGCGAGACCGATGGTGCCGGTCGGGGCGATGACCGACGCCTGAGAGTTACGGAAACCGTTCTTCTCGCCGAGGCGGAGCACGTCCTGCCAGGCCTCCGTGGCGGCGGCCCAGATCGGCGTGTCCAGGTCGTCGACACGGGGCGCCGTGCCGTTGGCGTCGGCGTGCTGCTTCATGACGCGCTTGTGCGGCGTGGCGTTGCGGGCGTAGCCGTCGTAGGGACCGACGACCGCGGCGAGCTCGGCCGAGCGCTTGTACGACGTACCCGTCATCAGCGAGGTGATGGCGCCGGCCAGGGAGCGGCCGCCGTCGGAGTCGTACGCGTGACCCGTGGCCATAAGCAGGGCGCCGAGGTTGGCGTAGCCGATGCCCAGCTGGCGGTAGGCGCGGGTGTTCTCGCCGATCTTCTGCGTCGGGAAGTCCGCGAAGCAGATCGAGATGTCCATCGCGGTGATGACCAGCTCGACGACCTTCGAGAAGCGCTCGGCGTCGAAGGACTGCGTCCCCAGGCCGTCGTCCTTGAGGAACTTCATCAGGTTCAGCGAGGCGAGGTTGCAGGACGTGTTGTCCAGGTGCATGTACTCGCTGCACGGGTTCGAGCCGTTGATCCGGCCGGACTCCGGGCAGGTGTGCCAGGCGTTGATGGTGTCGTCGTACTGGATGCCGGGGTCGGCGCAGGCCCAGGCGGCCTCGGCCATCTTGCGGAAGAGCGACTTGGCGTCGACCTCCTCGATGACGTCGCCCGTCATACGGGACGTCAGGCCGAACTTGCCGCCCTCCTCGACCGCCTTCATGAACGTGTCGTTCACGCGGACCGAGTTGTTGGCGTTCTGGTACTGGACGGACGTGATGTCGTCGCCGCCCAGGTCCATGTCGAAGCCCGCGTCGCGCAGGGCGCGGATCTTCTCCTCTTCCTTCACCTTGGTCTCGATGAAGCCCTCGATGTCGGGGTGGTCGACGTCGAGGATGACCATCTTGGCCGCGCGGCGCGTGGCGCCACCCGACTTGATCGTTCCTGCAGAGGCGTCGGCACCGCGCATGAAGGAGACCGGTCCCGAGGCGTTGCCTCCGGAGGAGAGCAGTTCCTTGGAGGAACGGATGCGGGAGAGGTTCAGGCCGGCGCCTGAGCCGCCCTTGAAGATCATCCCCTCTTCCTTGTACCAGTCCAGGATCGAGTCCATGGAGTCGTCCACGGCCAGGATGAAGCAGGCGGAGACCTGCTGCGGCTGGGGCGTGCCGACGTTGAACCAGACCGGCGAGTTGAAGCTGAAGACCTGGTGCAGGAGGGCGTACGCCAGCTCGTGCTCGAAGATCTCGGCATCAGCGGGCGAGGCGAAGTAGTTGTAGTCCTCGCCGGCCTTCCGGTAGGTCTTCACGATGCGGTCGATCAGCTGCTTGAGGCCGGTCTCGCGCTGCGGGGTGCCAACGGCCCCGCGGAAGTACTTGCTGGTGACGATGTTGACCGCGTTCACCGACCAGAAGTCGGGGAACTCGACGCCACGCTGCTCGAAGTTGACCGAGCCGTCGCGCCAGTTGGTCATGACGACGTCTCGGCGCTCCCAGACCACCTCGTCGTACGGATGCACGCCGGGCGTCGTATGGATGCGCTCGATACGCAGACCCTTGTTGGCCTTGGATCCCTTGGCTCGGGAACCTCGTGCCGGGCCGCTCGTCGTCTCGGTCATGCCGCCTCCCTGTATCAGGCTAAAACGCCCTGAAGTGCCACGATGTTCCCGTGACACGGTGTTGTCCGGTGCCGCGAAAGCCGCGAAGGCTTCCGCAACAGGTCTGTGTGTGCCGCCGTCGGCCGTTCAGCCGGTCAGTCGGCGGCAGTGGCGGGCACCGGGACTTCGACAGTCCCTCCGGGCCCGCATTCGTTCGCGCCGGACTCCCCGCCGGCGCCCTGCGGCTCTTCGTCGAGCCGCTTTTCCCGCTGGTCCCTCAGCTCCCCGACGGCAGCCTCGAAGTCGTCGAGCGAGTCGAACGCCCGATAGACGGACGCGAAGCGCAGGTAGGCCACGAGGTCCAGCTCCTGCAGCGGACCGAGTATGGCCAGACCCACGTCGTGCGTGGTCAGTTCGGCGCTTCCGGTGGCCCGCACCGCCTCTTCGACCCGCTGGCCGAGCTGAGCGAGGGCGTCCTCGGTCACCGGCCGCCCCTGGCACGCCTTGCGTACGCCGTTGATCACCTTCGTACGACTGAAAGGCTCGGTCACGCCGCTGCGCTTGACCACCATCAGCGAACACGTCTCCACGGTCGTGAAACGACGGGAGCAGTCGGGACACTGACGGCGCCTGCGGATCGACGTGCCGTCGTCGGTGGTGCGACTGTCGACTACGCGACTGTCGGGGTGCCTGCAGAAGGGGCAGTGCATGGAACTCCCATCCCTCCTTCATGACACGACTTTTAGGCCTCAACAGGCCCATGAGGCCCTCGAAGCAGCCCCAAGCATAGGCGATGCCCGAGGCCTGAAAAGACCGGGGACCACAACTTCTGGGCCGTGGTTGCAATCCAACCACTAGATCTGGGGTTTGGCCGTAAATCCGGCCCCATCGCGTGTCGCGTACCCGGGGCCCGCCGTGAAGGTTACGAGCCCGCCTCGCGCGCCGCACGAGAAGGGGGCGGTGCCGGGTTGAACGGGCAACGAGTGGCAGTATGGGAGACCCACTGACGGGGCCGCGACCCCGGCGGTGAAGCGTACCGTAATGAACCGAAATACGATCCGGCTCGAACGTTAGCCATACACCCAGACGCATGATCACGGCAGGCCTTCTGCGATTTTTCACTCGAACGTGTGTTTGGCGCAACCTTTCGAAAGCAACTACCGTTGGCTAACTAGGGAGAACATCTCGAGAGGGGCCGACAGACGTGACCACCACCGCAGACAGCGCCACCATCACTGCCCAGGACCGCCAGAGCCGACTCGAGCCGGTGCATGCCATGAATGACGCAAGCACGAACCAGGAGGGCCCCAAGCCCACACGCTCCCTACCGGGCCGACCTCCTGGTATCCGCGCCGACAGCTCGGGGCTCACCGACCGGCAGCGCCGGGTCATCGAGGTCATCAGGGACTCGGTGCAGCGGCGGGGCTACCCGCCGTCGATGCGGGAGATCGGGCAGGCGGTGGGCCTCTCCAGCACCTCATCGGTGGCCCATCAGCTGATGGCCCTGGAGCGCAAGGGCTTCCTGCGCCGCGACCCGCACCGCCCGCGGGCGTACGAGGTGCGCGGCTCGGACCAGCCCAGCAGCCAGCCCACGGACACGGCAGGCAAGCCCGCCGCTTCGTACGTGCCGCTGGTCGGCCGCATCGCGGCCGGTGGCCCGATCCTCGCCGAGGAGTCGGTGGAGGACGTCTTCCCGCTCCCCCGGCAGCTCGTCGGCGACGGTGAGCTGTTCGTCCTCAAGGTCGTCGGCGACTCGATGATCGAGGCCGCGATCTGTGACGGCGACTGGGTGACGGTGCGCCGCCAGCCGGTTGCCGAGAACGGCGACATCGTCGCCGCCATGCTCGACGGCGAAGCGACGGTCAAGCGGTTCAAGCGCGAGGACGGACACGTGTGGCTGCTGCCTCACAACTCCGCGTATCAGCCCATCCCCGGTGACGAGGCGACGATCCTCGGCAAGGTGGTGGCGGTGCTGCGGCGGGTGTGAGCCTCCGCCCCTGACCGGGCCCCGGAACCAACTGCGCCGGTTCCGGGGCCCTGCTGCGTCCGGGGCGGACGCCCCCGTCACTCCTCGCCGACCTCTGTCTCGTCGGTCTCGCCGGTCTCGTCGGTCTCGTCGGCGGCCTTGACCGTGGCTGTCGCCTTCGCCGCCGCGTCGATCGCGGCCAGAGAGCGGCGGGCCTGATTACGGTCCGTCGTGTACCAGAAGTCGGGAAGCGAAGCCCGCAGATAGCTGCCGTAGCGCGCGGTCGCGAGCCGCGGGTCCAGGATGGCGACGACTCCCCTGTCTTCGGAGGCCCGCACGAGCCGCCCCGCACCCTGCGCCATCAGGAGCGCCGCATGGGTCGCGGCAATGGCCATGAAGCCGTTGCCACCGCCGTCGTCCACCGCCTTCTGGCGGGCACTCATCAGTGGGTCGTCGGGACGCGGGAAGGGGATCTTGTCCATGACCACCAGCTGGCAGCTGGCGCCCGGCACATCGACGCCCTGCCACAGCGAAAGCGTCCCGAACAGACAGGTCCGCGAGTCCGCCGCGAAGTTCTTGATCAGCTCGCCCAGCGTCTCCTCGCCCTGCAACAGGATAGGCACGTCGAGCCGCCCGCGGAGCTCTTCGGCGGCGTTCTGAGCGGCACGCATGGACGAGAACAGGCCGAGCGTGCGCCCGCCTGCCGCCTCGATCAGCTCGGCCAGCTCGTCGATCATGTCGCTGCGCGTGCCCTCACGGCCCGGCCGGGCCAGGTGCTGGGCGACGTACAGAATCCCCTGCTTGCGGTAGTCGAAGGGCGAGCCGACATCGAGGCCCTTCCAGACCGGGGCGTCGTCGGACTCGATGCCCTCGGGGGCGAGCCCCAGGGACGCGCCCACCCCGTTGAAGTCGCCGCCGAGCTTGAGGGTGGCGGACGTGAGGACCACGGAGCGCTCGCTGAAGAGCTTCTCGCGGAGCAGGCCCGACACCGACATGGGCGCCACCCGCAGTGAGGCACCGAAGCGGTCATGACGCTCGTACCAGACGACGTCCCACTCGGAGCCGTTCGTGATCCGCTCCGCCACGTCGTGGATCGTCTCGACGGAGGCGAGGGCCTGTTTGCGTACGGCGTCCTCGTCCTGGACCGACTTGTCGCGGGTGGAGCCGAGCGCCGAGATGACCGTGCGGGCGGCGTCACGCAGCGCCATCAGGGCGTACCCGAGGTCCTCCGGGACCTCCTCGAGGCGGCCGGGGAGGGCCAGCTCCATCACCCGCTCGAAGCCTTCGGACGCGGTCTGGAGCTGATCGGCCGCCTTCTCGTTGACGAGCTTGGCGGCTCGGCGCACGGCGCGGTTGACCTGGCCCGGAGTGAGTTCGCCGGTGGCGACGCCGGTGACCCGGGAGACCAGCTCATGGGCCTCGTCCACGATCAGCACTTCGTGCTGAGGGAGGACGGGAGCGCCCTCGATGGCGTCGATCGCCAGGAGCGCGTGATTGGTGACCACGACCTCGGAGAGCTTGGCCCGCTCCCTCGCGGCCTCGGCGAAGCAATCCGCTCCGTACGCACACTTCGACGCTCCCAGGCACTCCCTGGAGGAGACGGACACCTGGGACCAGGCACGGTCGGAGACTCCGGGAGTGAGGTCGTCCCGGTCGCCGGTCTCGGTCTCGTCCGCCCAGTCGCGCATCCGCAGCAGGTCCTGGCCGAGCTTGCTGGTGGGGGCGGCGGCCTCGAACTGGTCGAAGAGGGCCGGTCCCTCCTCCTCTTCCTGCGGCACTCCCTCATGGAGGCGGTGCAGGCACAGGTAGTTCGAGCGGCCCTTGAGCATGGCGAACTGGGGGCGGCGGCGCAGCAGCGGATGCAGGGCGTCCACCGTCCGCGGCAGGTCACGCTCCACGAGCTGGCGCTGCAGCGCCAGCGTGGCTGTCGCGACCACCACGCGCTCGCCGTGCGCGAGGGCGGGCACCAGATAGCCGAGGGACTTGCCCGTGCCTGTACCGGCCTGGATCAGGAGGTGGGAACCGCCGTCGATCGCCTCGGCGACGGTCTCGGCCATCGTCACCTGGCCAGGGCGCTCTGTGCCGCCGACGGCGGTGACGGCGGCGTGCAGGAGCTCGGGAAGGGAGGGCTTTGTCATAGCGCGACCACCCTACGGGTCTCCACTGACAATCCTTCGATCAAGGCTGATGGAGAGGGTTCGGCACGCTCCCGTGCACGGCGGCGTGCGGGCGCTCGGGGCGGTCGCGGTATCCGTCGAGGTGAAGCCGGTTCCGGTTGAGGCACAGCCGCTCGATGCGTGGGGTGAGCAGGTCGAACATCTCGTACCGCTCCTTGAGCTGCGGGGCGCGCGTCTGATGGCGGAGGATCTCGGCGCGGACGAGGGACCAGAAGGTGGTCTCCGGGATGCCCAGCTGCTCGTGGCAGAGCGGGGCGAGGTAGCGGAAGACACCCACGAAGAGCCCGGAATGGATGAACTGTGTGAGGAAGTCGGGGCGTTCGGTGAGCAGTACGTCGCGGACGTCGTCCGGCATCGACGCGTGTTCGGGAAGGGCCTCGGCGCTGACGTTGATGTCGTCGACGAAGTCCTTCACCGCGAGCCGGACGGGTACGTCCTTGTCGTCGAAGACGACGATGGCGTTCTCCCCGTGAGGGGAGAACACGGTGCCGTACCGGTACAGGAACTGCAGGAGCGGTGGCAGCAGGGCGCCGAAGAGGCGCCGCAGCCAGGCCTCGGGGGCTAGGCCCGATCTCTCGACCAGCTCGGCGACGAAGGCCCTGCCGTCCGGGTCGGTGTGCAGCAAGGAGGCAAGCGTGCGGGCGCGCTCATCGGGAGCGAGATACCGGGTGATCGGTTCGCGCCAGATCGCACCGAGCAGTTCCTTGTACTGGTAGGGAACCTCGGGAAGGCCGTCGTACAGCGGGTGCTCGACGGTCACCGACGCGACCTCGCCGAGCAGGATCACCCGGCATTCGTCCCGCAGGAAGGGGTCGGCGTCGCGCAGGGCGTGCATCCACGCGGTGACGGCGGGGGCGGCCAGGGTGCGCTCCGTCGGGAGCCCCCGCCACACCAGGGTGTTGAGGACCGACAGCGGCAGCTTGACGGTGTGCCGGTCGGGGCGGGACAGATTCAGGAACGTACGAATGGACTGCTGGGGCAGCCGCAGATCGCCGTCGGTGGTGAGGGGCACGATCGTTCCCGCGGCGACGGAGGGGGCGAAGAGAGGCAGGACGATGTCGTCCCACTGCCACGGATGCACCGGCAAATAGAGGTAGGCGTGCGGGTCGAGGCCGCGTGCCCTGAGTATGCCTGCGAAGGACTCTCTTGTGGCGGGGGCGAGTTCGCGGGTGTAGAGCCTCTCCGCGGTGTCGAGTCCGGTGACGCCTCGGTAGGCGGCGAGGTCGGTGTGGACCGCGATCCAGGGAAGCCGCGCGGTGAGGCGGGCCTCGGGCGCCCAGCGGGCGGTGTCACTCGCGGAGAAGCCGCCGCGGCCCTTGTTGAGGACGAGCCAGGGGTGGCCGGTCTGATGCCCTTCGAGTTCCGCGTAGCCGAGGTCGGCGAGCTGTGACGCGGTGAGGGCGGTCTGGTCGAGCCGGGCGTCGGCGCTGAGCGTGACGGTCAGCTCGCGGATGAGGTGGCCGAGCGTGGCGCCGTCGATTCCCAGGGTGCGGCGGGCTAGGGCCAGGAAGCGGAGGGGATCGCTGAGAGGGAGCGGCGGTCCTTCGCCCTCGGCCAGGGCCAGGCTGGCCGGGTCGACGTGCCAACTGCCGTACGAGCCGCGGCGGGCCTTGAAGAGGAGACGGGGGGCGCAGTTACTGTCACGGTCGCCGTCGCTGCCGTCACCGTCGCCGCCGTCGCCGTCGAGGCGGAGGCTGTAGTGGTCAGGGTCGTCCGGCCCGGCGGGGGCGGGCTTGATGATCTCCTCATAGGCGAACTCACCGACCATTTTGGCGAGGAGGCGGCGCCCGCCCCTCGCCCACCGGTCCGGGGTCAGCTCGGGCGGGTCATAGAGAGCGGACGGCTCTCGGGGCGTCGGAGGGACGGGCGGATTCGGCACGGGGACTCCTCAGTGAGGGAACCGGATCAGGTCGAGCGGTGTACTAAAAGTGATCGGGTCAGAGCACTGCGCGCAGGGCCCGGTCACGGACCATGAGCGCCGCTCGCTTGCAGGGGAGATCCACCTCGGCGGCGAAGCGGAAGCCGGCGCTCAGAAACGCGGAGACGGAGGGGGTGTTGCGTAGGTCGGGTTCTGCGATGACGCGTGCGCATGCCGCGCGACGGTCGAGCACAAGGTCGGCGACGGCTCGCAGCAGCGAAGTGCCGAGCCCTCGGCCGCGGTCGGCGACACCGCCGATGAGGAGGTGAAGACCGGTGTCGTTCGGGCGGGCCGGATAGTGGCGGGCCAGCGCGTCGAGGTCCGCGCGGTAGACCTCCCAGTAGCTCATCGGCGTGCCGTCCAGAACACCGAGGCAGGGGACGCTGCGTCCGTCGCCGTCGATCTGGTCGCACAGATGCGCCTCCGTGACGTCATCGGGGCCGGCCAGGTCCCAGAACGCCGCCACGGCGGGGTCGTTCATCCACCGGCTGATGAGGGGGAGATCGCGTTCGATACGTACGGGCACGAGTTGGAAGACACCGGCGGAGGTGGTCGCGGGGCCCCAGTCGGTGACGTTGTCGAGAAGGTCGTCGGCTGACGAGGCGGCCGTCAGTACCGGGGCACGGCCTGCGCCGAACAGGGCGATGAGTTCGTCCGGGAGGCGCAGGTCCAGGGTGTCTTGGGCATCTGCCCTGTCGGCCGTGGAGGACTCGGTGGCGGACTCGGGGGTGGTCTCGGTTCCGGCGTCGGTGCGCGCATCGGGGGGAGGCGGAGGCACGGCGTCGCTCCTCTCAGAAAGGCTGGGTCATGTTCCTCAGGAATGAAGGGGGTTGGCGATGGAGACGTAGACGGACTGGGTGTCGACCGGGCCCACGAGCTCGTCGAGCCCGCGGAGCCGGGTCAGCAGGTTGGCCTTGCACCGCAGCACGGGTGAGTCGAGAAGCAGGGCGGGCAGTGGCGTACGCAGCCGGGCAGGACCGGAGACGACGTCGCCGAGGAAGCGGCGGAACCCGGCGAGCAACAGCTTCTCGTCGGCCAGGCGTTGGGCGCCGAGCGCTCCGATGAGGCCGAGGACGTTGTTGATGCCGAGGTAGTAGGCGAAGCGCTCGTCCGCCACCTCGTCGGACACGAACGTGTCGCTGTGCGCGCCGATGCCCGGGAGCCTTCGGTCGAGTTCGGCGCGGCGGGACTCGCGGAAGTAGTAGCCCTGGTTGTCGCGGTAGCGGCCGCCCACCGGCCAGCCGTCGGAGTCGAGCAGCAGGAGCGTGTTCTGCTGATGGGCCTCCAGGGCGACTCCTGCCTCGCTGTCCAGCCAGAGCACGGGGCGTACGACGTTCTCCAGGTAGCGCAGGAACCACTCCGTGGCGACGGCTCCCCGGGGACGGCCCGTCCGTCCTGCGAGGCGGGTGACGATCTCGCCGAGCCGGGAGCGCATCGGAGCGCGGTCGTGCCCTGTGGACTGGGGTGACGGCCTGGGCGAGACGAGTCCCGCGATGCAGGTGACATCGTCGCCGGGGCCGAAGGGGTTGTGCCGGATCATGACGTCGAGGCCTGGGACGGGCGCGCCGTCGTGGCCGGTCACGGCGAGCCAGGCCGGGTCGCGGATCACGTCGAAGCCGGGGTGGGCCGCCTGCCACTGCTCGGCGAGGCCGCTGCGCAGAAGGCGGTGGACCTCGACGCCGCGGTGGAGTTCCTTGCGGAGATTCTCACGACGGGAGTTGGTGATGCGCAGGCCGAGGGAGAGCTTCAGCATGGCTGCGGCGCCCGAGCGGTAGAGGGTGCGCACGGAGGAGGTGGGGTACCACGGTGCTCCGTGGGGGCCGAGGTCCTGGAGAAGTCCGGCTTCCAGGAGCGCGGCGGTCGCGGGGCGGTGCCTGAGCTCGCGGATCTGCCACGGGTGCAGGGGCAGGGCGGCGCGGCCTTCCGGCAGCGGCAGGTCCGGGCCTGCGAGCCGGGCGGTGAGCTGCTCTGCCGGGAGAGTGCGGCCACGCTCGGTCCAGGCGGAGTCCGCGGCGAGCACGGAGGGGTCGACGGCGAGCCAGTGCAGTGCGAAGGCACCGCGCAACTCCGGTGAGTAGAGCCGGGATTCGGTGTCGGAGAGGCCCTCGCGGCTCTTCGGCGTGGGGTGCAGGGGGTGGCCGAGGAGCAGGGACTGTTCGGCGGCGAGGAAGAGGTCGGGCTCGTCGCCGGGGTTGTTCCGCCGGTCGGCGATGAAGGTGGCGGTGCGCCGCACCGAGTCGGCGACGCGGCCGACGAGGTCCCCTCCCTCGACCCGCTCGCCGTCGCTGCCGGTGCCGGTGTCTGTGGGGGCGCCGGTGCCGTATGCAGTGCCGGAGCCGTAGCGGCCGGTCTCGCGGCCCAGGAGGGCGGCGACGGTGACGGCGTCGGCCGGGGGTGCGCTCTGGGGGCCGTCTTCCAGGTACGGGAGACCGAACCGATGCCAGCCGGTGGCCGACCAGTAGTGCACGGGGACGAGGAGAGCGGTGCCGCTGGCGTCGAGCGGGATGCGCAGGGCGCCGTGCTCGGGGGCGGGAAAGTCGTTCTCGCGTACCCAGCAGCGCAGGAGGTTCTCGATGGCCGCCACCTGCGCGGCGGTGTGTGGATCGGGGTGCTCCAAGAGGTCGGCGGTCGCGCCTCGGAGCTGCTCGGTCTGCCTGCCTCCCTTCTGCCTGGGGACCGTACCGGGCTCCGCCACCAGTGCGGATTGCTTGCCGCACGCCCCTGGGACGTGGGGGTGGGGTGGGCCGTCGAATGCGGGGGTGGCGTTCAAGAGGGTTTCCTTGTGGGGTCGTTCGGGCTCCGGGGCGACGGGCTGGAGCTGTGCTGTTGTCTCTTGGCTCTTTGCGCTTGGCGCTTGGCGCTTGGCCGTCCGCGGGACGGCCGGGTCCGGCGTGGCTATCCGGGGTGCCGGCGCACCGCCGCGGAGAGCGCGTCGGCGAGGCGGTCCAGGATCGCGGCCGCCTGCTCGTCCGTGATGGTGAGAGGAGGAAGGAGGCGTACGACGCTGGAGTGCCGTCCGCCCAACTCGACGATGAGTCCGCGGCGCAGGCATTCCCGTTGCACCGCGGCGGCGAGTTCGGGCGCCGGGGGCAGCGGCCGCGGGGAGCGGTCCAGGGCCAGGGCCAGGGGTCCGGTGGAACCGCCCGGCGTGCCCGGGCCACCGGCCGACGGAACCGGCACATGGCTCACCAGCCGGGCGCCCTGCCCGGGTCGGTCCGCGGCGGCCGGGTCCACGAGTTCGACGCCGATCATCAGGCCTCTGCCCCGGACGTCGCCGATACAGGGATGCTCGGCGGCCAGGGACCGCAGTTGGGCCAGCATGCGGGTGCCAAGGACTCCCGCGCGTTCCGCGAGGCCGTTCTCACGGACGTACGCGAGCGTGGCCGCGCCCGCAGCCATGGCGAGCTGGTTGCCGCGGAAGGTGCCCGCGTGGGCGCCGGGCGGCCAGACGTCCAGGTCGTCGCGGTAGACCACGACGGCAAGCGGCAGGCTGCCGCCGATGGCCTTGGAGAGCACCATCACGTCCGGGACGACGCCACTGTGCTCGACGGCCCAGAAGGTGCCGGTGCGCCCGACGCCGGTCTGGACCTCGTCCGCGATGAGCGGGATCGAGCGTGCGGCGGTGATCTCGCGCATCCGGCGCAGCCAGTCGTCGGGGGCGGGGATCACACCGCCCTCGCCCTGCACCGGTTCGAGGATCATCCCGGCCGGATGCGGCACGCCCGACTTGGGGTCGTCGAGAAGGCTCTCCGTCCAGCGGGCCGCGAGTTCGGCGCCGTCCGCACCGCCGATGCCGAACGGGCAGTGGTAGTCCTGCGGGTAGGGCAGGCGCGCGACGCGTACGTCCGACGCGCCTCCGGACGCTTCGAGCGCCCCTGACGTCATCCCGTGGTAGGCGCCGGTGAAGGCGAGCATGCCGTCGCGCCCGGTCGCCGTGCGCACGAGTTTGAGCGCGGCTTCCACGGCGTCCGTGCCGGCGGGGCCGCAGAACTGGATCCGTGCGCGGTCGGCGAGTCCGCGGGGCAGCGTGCCGAACAGCTCGGTGGTGAAGGCGTCCTTGACCGGCGTGGCCAGGTCGAGGACGTGCAGCGGGGCCCCCGAGTCGAGGACCTTTCTGATCGCATCGAGCACGACCGGATGGTTGTGCCCAAGGGCCAGGGTCCCCGCACCCGAGAGGCAGTCGAGATAGCGCTGTCCGTCGGCGCCCTCGATCGTCAGGCCGCGGGCCCGTACGGGCACGATCGGCAGGGCGCGCGCATAGGTGCGCGCCGCCGACTCGCGCGCCGACTGGCGTCGCAGGATCCCCTCGTGTGCTGCGGAGTGCCCGGCGGAAACCGCCGCGGGCGCCGGCTCGGTCACGGCCACGACTGTTGGTCCTCCCGCTGGGAATGGGCGCTTCCCACTCGATCTGGGCCAGCGCGCCGACGAGTTGGCAGGGGAGGTGAACGCAGACCGACAGCCCCCCGTACGTACCAACGACGAGGGCTGCGGAGGAACACGGGTCGTCGGAAGATCCTTGCCGTGGCGGAACCGAGCCCAACGGCGCGGTGAACAGCGGCTGCGCGCCCGGCTCGTGGGGCCCGTGTCGCGTCACCAGCGCCAGTATCAGCACCAGGCCAAGGGTCAACTCTTCTGCCTGGTGAGGGAGTTCACCACGACCACATCACAGGCTCCACATGAGAACTTCACCCCGCACCTGTGACTGGCCCACTGTCTGAGGACCTCCGTCGCACACAAGTATGACGAGCGGCAGAGCGACCATCAGAAATGGCACAGAAGGGGAATTAACATCATGGCCCTTGTCATGCTGAACCGTTTCGGCTCCACCAGCACGCCCCCCGTACAGCCCGTCCGTATCTCGCGGGAGCGTTTCGTGATCGAGAACCTGGACGGTCAGTCCGACCAGGACGTCGCGCTGTACACGTTCTGCGTCGTCGTGCCTCCGCGCGCCGACGGTCCCGCCGTACCCGCCATACCCGCAGGGCAGCTCACGGCATGACCTCGATGGGGGGACAGCAGGTCTGGCCGGCGGCGGGGGACGAGACAGCGCGGGTGGGGTTCAAACTCCATCTGTACCCCGTGGTCGTGCCCGGGGAGGCCACGTACCTGGTGTCGCGGCGCGGTGTGACCGCGTTGCGCGGCGAATTCGCCGAACGGCTGGTGCCTCTGCTCGACGGCACCCGCGATCTGGGCGGTGTACTGCGGGAAGCCGCTCCGGAGCTCGACCCCGGCGACGTATTGAGTTCGCTGCGTGAACTCAGCACGGCCGGCCTGCTGCGCTTCCACCCGGAAGCCGGTCCGCCCGCCCTCTCGGGCGGACCGCTCCTCCCTGTCGACCGTGCCGCCGAGGCCTATTGGGATCTCGCGGGTCTGGACGGCGGGCTCACCGTCTCCAAGCTCCGACGCACCACCGTACGCATCGAAGCGCTCGCCGGAACCGAAGTCGATCTCGAGGCGGTGAGGGCCGCCTGTCATGACTCCGGCGTCACCGTCATGCCCGAGGGCGGCGACGCCGACCTCTCGCTGGTGCTCTGCGACGACTATCTGTCGCCGCAGTTGCGCGAGGTCGACGCCGTTCACCGGGCGCAGGGCAGACCCTGGCTGATCGCCAAGGTCTGCGGGGTCGAGCCGTGGGTCGGTCCGGTCTTCCGGCCGGACGACGGTCCGTGCTGGTCCTGCCTGGCCTCCCGGCTCGCGGGGCACCGACACTCGGAGTGGCCGGTGCGGCGCGCGCTGGGGATCGAAGGACCGCTGACGCGGCCCACCGCGTCGCTGGGCGCGGGCCGCGCCATCGCCGTCAACATCGCCGTACTGGAAGTCGCCAAGTGGATCGCCGGCATCCGCTACGACTCCCAGGGCGACCTGCACACCCTGGACACTCTTCATCTGCGGGCGCGCCCACACCGGGTGGCCCGGATCCCGCAGTGCGAGGTGTGCGGAGATCCCGGTCTCGTGGCCGAGCGGATCCGTCGGCCCTTCACCCCGGTGTCACGTCCCAAGGCCGCGCGGACCGCGGGCGGCCACCGCGCTCTCACTCCCGAGCAGATGCTCGCCCGGCACAGTCATCTCGTCGACCCCGTCACCGGGATCATCAAGGACATCCGCCGCGCGCCGCACTCCCCGGAGGGCGTCAACTCCTATCTCTCCGGCCACAATCTGGCCATGGGCCCGCACACGCTCGCCGGACTGCGGGCGGGGCTCCGCGCGCTCAGCGGCGGCAAGGGTCTTACCCAGACGGAAGGCCGGGTCAGCGCCCTGTGCGAAGCCGTCGAACGGTACAGCGGCACCCGGCACGGCGACGAGCCGGTGGTGTGGGACACCTTCCGTGCCCTCGGCGCCGAGGCCGTGCACCCCCATGCCTGTCAGCTCTACGCCGAGCGGCAGTTCCGCGACCGGGACCGCTGGAACGCCCGCCTCTCGGGGTTCCAGCACGTGCCCGAGCCTTTCGACGAGAACCGGCCCACTCACTGGACGCCGGTGTGGTCACTGACCTCGGGCACGCGCCGGCTGCTGCCCACCTCGATGCTCTACTTCTCCCGGGGCGAGCCGGCGGCGGACGGACTGCACGCCGACTCCAACGGCAACGCGGCGGGCAGCAGCCCCGAAGACGCCCTGGTCCAGGGCTTCTTGGAGATCGTGGAGCGGGACGCGGTGGCCTTGTGGTGGTACAACCGCATCCGCCAGCCCGCGGTCGACATCGAGGCGTTCGACGAGCCCTGCGCCGAGGCCATGCGCTCGGTGTGCTCGCGGCTCAACCGCGAGCTGTGGGTCCTCGATCTCACATCGGACCTGGGCATTCCCGTGATGGTCGCGCTGTCCCGGCGCACCGACAAACCCGCCGAGGACGTGATCTTCGGGTTCGGGGCGCACTTCGACCCGCGGGTGGCGCTGCGCAGGGCCCTGACCGAGATGGGACAGCTGCTGCCCGCGGTGTGCGAAGCGCGCGCCGACGGGACCGGGTACGGGCTCACCGATCCGGAGCCGCTTGGCTGGTGGCAGCACGCCACGGTCACCAACCAGCCCTATCTGCTGCCCGATCCGGAGCTGCCGTCCCGTGCGCCGGGGCACTGGGCCTACGTACCCCGCGCGGATCTCCTCGACGACGTCACGGCGATCACCGGGCTCGTCAAGCAGCACGGCATGGAACTCCTCGTACTCGACCAGAGTCGGCCGGATCTCGATGTTCCGGTAGTGAAGGTCGTCGTGCCGGGCATGCGGCACTTCTGGGCGCGCTTCGCGCCAGGACGGCTGTTCGACGTGCCCGTCGCGTCGGGGCGACTCGCCGCTCCGACCTCGTACGAAGGGCTCAATCCCGTCCCACTCTTCGTGTAACCCCCGCTGGGGCCAAGTGGTCCAGCGCATGGGTGCGGTGTTCGCACGTCGCTTTTCAACAGACCGTTCCTACGTACGGTCGTCACGGCCTTCACTTATCATCCCCAGACAAAGAGCACACCGTTGCGAGAAAAGGCCGTACCGACGATGGACAGTCGAGAACGTTCCGACATCGCAGACGACGCAAGGGGAGGTCGCGGCACGGAGCCCATGCCACGGCGCAGCCGCGATCTCCTCGCTCCACGTCTCGCACGCACCATCCTCCTTGCGGCACTGCTCAGTTACACCCTCATCACCATGCTCAACATCCTGAGCACCACCATCTCGACGACGCAGACGGTGGTGGCTCTCGGGTCTCTGGGGGCGATACTCGGCCTGCAGCTCAAGCACTCGGCGGCGGGCGCCAATCGGATGCCGTTGCGGGTCAAGAGCCTCACCCTGAGCGTGCAGGCGCTGCTGACTTATGTGCCGTTCACGGTGTTCCACACCGGGTGGGGCTCCATGGCGGGCTTCCTCGCCGGCTCGGTGCTGCTGTTGCTCCGCCCGCGCACGGGCTGGACGCTGTACGGCCTTGTCGGCCTCAGCATGCTCGTGCCGCCACTCCTCGACCGCCTCCCGGTGCTCGACGTCATCTACGTGTGCCAGTCGACCCTTCTCACCGGCCTTGTCACCTACGGGCTTTCACGGCTGAACGAGCTCGTCAGCGAGGTGCACGCGGCACGCGGTGAGCTCGCCCGTATGGCCGTCACCAAGGAACGTCTTCGTTTCGCCAGGGACTTGCACGACCTCCTGGGATTCAGCCTCTCCGCAATCACGTTGAAGAGCGAACTGATACACCGTCTGATTCCCGCTCATCCGCAGCGCGCGATGAACGAGATCCAGGAAGTGCTCGCCGTCTCCCGGGAATCCCTTGCCGATGTACGACGCGTTGCGAGCGGATTTCAGAACATGTCCCTGGAGCAGGAGATCAGTTCGGCTCAGTCGGTCCTCAACTCGGCCGATATCGGTGTGGACGTCATGGTCTCCCTGACCGGAATCAGCCCCCAGTCGGACACGGTGCTCGCGACGGTGCTCCGCGAGGCGGTGACCAATTTGCTGCGTCACAGCCGGGCAGGACACTGCACGATCCACGCCGTCCAACGAGCGGGCCGGGTAAGCCTCTTGGTGATCAACGACGGCATCGAGCCCGGCTACCGCGATCCGTCCCCGCACAGCGGGAGCGGCCTGGGCAACCTGGAAGCCCGGGTCCGGGCCATCGGCGGAGAAGTGGAGGCCGCCGGAGGCGCGGACCGGACGTTCCGCTTGCGCGCCGAGGTGCCGTCCCACCCCTCCGCCGCGGCAGCCTCGTTGGCCGAGGAGATCGCCGAGATCCGCGATCCCGCGGCTTAATCATCATTCCCTCCGTATAGCCGAAAACAGCCCTGTGATTGATAAGATCCCGCCACAGATAACGCTGCTGACGGGGGCTCAGTGATAAGGATTCTGCTGGCCGAGGATATGAACATGGTCCGAGGCGCATTGGTCGCGTTGCTCAATCTCGAAGCCGACCTTGAAGTCGTCTTCGAGACAGAGCGTGGAGACGAGATCGTCGACATGGCACTCAAGCACCGGCCGGATGTCGCGATCATCGATATCGATCTACCCGGGCTCGACGGTCTGAGCGCGGCGGTACAGCTGCGCGAGCGCCTGCCGTCCTGCCGGACACTCATTCTCACCAGCCTCGGCCGCCCTGGCACCTTGCGCAGGGCACTGGCGGCGCAGGTCTCGGGCTATCTCCTCAAGGACGCCCCGCCCAAGGAACTTGCCGAGGCGGTACGCCGTGTGGCCGCGGGCCACCGCGCCGTGGACCCACAGCTGGCACTGGCCGCCTGGGGCGGCTCCGAGAGCCCGCTGACGGAGCGGGAGACGGAGGTGCTCGCCCTGGCCGCGGAAGGCTCGGAGGCCCCCGAGATCGCCTCGCTGCTGCACCTCACAACTGGTACGGTCCGCAACTATCTGACGACTGTCGTCACCAAACTCAACGCGCGCAACCGCGTCGACGCGATCCGTATCGCACGGGATTCGGGCTGGTTGCTGTAATCGCACAGCCTGTTCCGAGCCCGGGCTACCGTCCGTTTTTCACCGGTGCCGCCATGCCCGCGGCCGCCAGATAGCGGAGGATTCCGTCTGTCACTTCCGGATGAAGCGGAAGGGCCTGCGATGCGGCGTACGGGGTGACCGGCCAGGCCAGCATGCCCACCACCCAGACCGCTTCCGGCCGGTGCAGCACGACTCGGTGCAGCGAGGCGGGCGACTCCAGGGCGACTCCCGATGCCTCCAGCGTCAGCGTGACGTCCGTGGAAAGCCTCAAGTGCCGCCGCGCGGAGAGCTCGCGGGGCGCGAACTTCGCCCCGCGGGAGACCGGGGACACCGAGAGCAGCGGCCCCCGGAGATCGTCCAGACCCAGCGTGCGCACCACCAGGTGGGAGAGCCTGCTCAGTGTCGGCCACAGTATGAGACAGACACTGCCCTCGCTGTCGTCCCCGGTCGCCGCCTCGACGTTGCCGGGCAGCACCGGTCCGAGCTCCATGCGGCGCAGCGCCTCGCGGACGACCGGATCGGGATCCGGGAGCCGCTCGGTACCGAAACGGCCCGTCAGGACCAGTTCCTCGCCGTCCTGGGTCTCGACGATGACGTCCTCGCAGAGCGACCACAGGTGGAGCGTCTGCCTACCGATGACGTGCGGCATGGCGAGCAACCTTCCCGTGTCGTGACGGTCGAGTATCCGGCAGCCGCGGAGACGACCGACAGCCACTGGATCACGCCTCCGACATGAGGAATTCATACGTGCCGCCGGCGCGTCGGCCGACCTGCCGCACGACTTTGGCCGGTCGCAAGCCGTGCCTCATAGCGTGCTGCGACAGCCAGCCAGCTGCGTCGACGGGAAGGGGGCGGCCGGTGGCCGTTCACATTGCGGAAGGCAAAGATACTCACGGCGAGGAGGGGAGCCACTCACAGAACGGCAAGCGGAACGGCGACGGGAACGGCAAGGAGGTTCGCCGTCTGGACCGGGTCATCATCCGTTTCGCGGGTGACTCCGGCGATGGCATGCAGCTCACCGGTGACCGGTTCACTTCGGAGACGGCGTCGTTCGGGAACGACCTGTCGACACTGCCGAACTTTCCCGCCGAGATCCGTGCTCCTGCCGGGACGCTGCCGGGCGTCTCCTCCTTTCAGCTGCACTTCGCCGACCACGACATCCTCACCCCGGGGGACGCGCCGAACGTCCTCGTCGCGATGAACCCGGCAGCACTGAAAGCGAATATCGCCGATGTGCCGCGCGGGGCCGAGATCATCGTCAACACGGACGAGTTCACGCCACGAGCGCTGCAGAAGGTGGGATACGCCGAATCCCCGCTGAATGACGGGTCGTTGGACGCCTATCGCGTGCATCCGGTGCAGTTGACGACGCTGACGGTCGAGGCGTTGAAGTCGCACGGCCTGTCGCGCAAAGACGCGGGCCGGTGCAAGAACATGTTCGCGCTTGGTCTGCTGTCGTGGATGTATCACCGGCCGACCGAGGGGACGGAGAAGTTCCTGCGGGCGAAGTTCGCGAAGAAGCCGGAGATCGCCGAGGCCAACATCGTGGCCTTCAGGACGGGGTGGAACTTCGGCGAGACGACCGAGGACTTCGCGGTCTCTTACGAAGTGGCTCCGGCGACCAAGGCTTTCCCGGCGGGCACGTATCGCAACATCTCGGGGAACCTGGCCCTGTCCTACGGGCTGATCGCCGCGGGCCGGCAGACCGGGCTGCCCTTGTTCTTGGGCGCGTATCCGATCACTCCGGCCTCCGACATCCTTCACGAGCTCTCCCGGCACAAGAACTTCGGTGTGCGGACCTTCCAGGCCGAGGACGAGATCGCCGCGATCGGCGCCGCGCTGGGGGCCGCGTTCGGCGGTTCGCTGGCCGTCACCTCCAACTCAGGGCCCGGTGTGGCACTGAAGTCGGAGACCATCGGTCTTGCGGTCTCGCTGGAACTGCCGCTGCTGATCGTGGACATCCAGCGCGGTGGGCCGTCCACCGGTCTTCCGACCAAGACCGAGCAGGCGGATCTGCTGCAGGCGATGTACGGGCGCAACGGCGAGGCGCCGGTGCCGATCGTGGCACCGAAGACGCCCGCCGACTGCTTCGACGCGGCGCTTGAGGCGGCGCGGATCGCGGTCACCTACCGCACTCCCGTCTTCCTGCTCTCCGACGGTTATCTGGCCAACGGCTCGGAGCCCTGGCGGATCCCGCAGGTGGACGAGCTGCCCGAGATGCTCGTGCAGTTCCCCCAAGGCCCCAACCACGTCCTGGACGACGGCACCGAGGTGTTCTGGCCCTACAAGCGCGACCCGCAGACGCTGGCCCGTCCGTGGGCGATCCCCGGCACGCCCGGCCTCGAACACCGCATCGGCGGCATCGAGAAGCAGGACGGCACCGGCAACATCTCCTACGACCCCGCCAACCACGACTTCATGGTCCGCACCCGCCAGGCCAAGATCGACGGCATCCAGGTCCCCGACCTGGACGTCGACGACCCAGGCGGCCACGCCAAGTTGCTCGTCCTTGGCTGGGGTTCGACCTATGGCCCCATCACCGCGGCGGTACGCCGTCTGCGCCGCGAGGGTCAGCACATCGCCCAGGCCCATCTGCGCCACCTCAACCCCTTCCCCCGGAATCTGGGCGAGGTCCTGCGTTCGTACGACCGTGTGGTGATCCCCGAGATGAACCTCGGGCAGTTGGCCCTGCTGATCCGCGCGAAATACCTGGTCGACGCCCAGTCGCACACACAGGTCAACGGGATGCCGTTCAAGGCCGAGCAGCTCGCCACGGCTCTCAAGGAGGCCCTCCATGCCCACTGAGGCACTCACCCTCGTCCCCAGGAGTGACGTCCCGCTCACAGCAAAGGACTTCAAGTCCGACCAGGAGGTGCGCTGGTGCCCCGGCTGCGGTGACTACGCCGTCCTGGCGGCCGTGCAGGGCTTCATGCCCGAGCTCGGCCTGGCCAAGGAGAACATCGTCTTCGTCTCCGGCATCGGCTGCAGCTCCCGCTTCCCGTACTACATGAACACCTACGGGATGCACTCCATCCACGGCCGCGCCCCCGCCATCGCCACCGGACTCGCCTCCTCCCGACGCGACTTGAGCGTCTGGGTCGTCACCGGCGACGGCGACGCCCTGTCCATCGGCGGCAACCACCTCATCCACGCCCTGCGCCGCAACGTCAACCTGAAGATCCTGCTGTTCAACAACCGGATCTACGGCCTCACCAAGGGCCAGTACAGCCCGACTTCGGAAGTCGGCAAGATCACCAAATCGACACCGATGGGATCCCTGGACGCACCCTTCAACCCGGTATCCCTGGCGATCGGCGCCGAGGCGAGCTTCGTGGCCCGCACGGTGGACTCCGACCGCAAGCACCTCACCTCCGTACTGCGCGAAGCCGCCGAACACCCCGGCACCGCCCTGGTGGAGATCTACCAGAACTGCAACATCTTCAACGACGGCGCCTTCGAAGTCCTCAAGGACAAACAGCAGGCCGAAGAAGCCGTCATCCGCCTGGAACACGGACAGCCCATCCGCTTCGGAGCCGACGGCGCCAAGGGCGTCGTGCGCGACCCGCACACCGGCGATCTCAAGGTTGTCCCGGTCACGCCGGAGACCGAGTCCCAGATCCTGGTCCACGACGCACACTCGACCTCACCGACGCTCGCCTTCGCCCTCTCGCGCCTCGCCGACCCGGACACGCTGCACCACACCCCCATCGGCGTCTTCCGCAACGTCGAACGCCCGGTCTACGACACCCTGATGTCCGACCAGCTCGACACCGCCATCGAGCAGAACGGCAAGGGCGACCTCACCAACCTCCTCACCGGCAACGACACCTGGACCGTGGAGCGATCCTCATGACCTACGTCATCGCCCAGCCCTGCGTCGACCTCAAGGACCAGGCCTGCGTCGACGAATGCCCCGTCGACTGCATCTACGAAGGCCCCCGCAAGATGTACATCCAGCCCGACGAATGCGTCGACTGCGGTGCCTGCGAACCGGTCTGCCCCGTCGAAGCCATCTTCTACGAAGACGCCGTACCGGCCGAGTGGTCCGCGTACGCCACCGCCGACCGGGAAGTCTTCGTCTCGCTCTCGGCTTCGGGCGGTGCCAGCGGTGCCGGTCCGCTGGGCGCCGATCACCCCGTGATCCAGGAGGAGCCGGTGAAGGAGACCAGCTGAGAAGGAGGGCCAGTTCCCGGGTTTCAGGGCTTCAGAGGCGCTCCCCCGGTCCTTCAGTGAGGTGGGGCACAGTGGTCGCACACGCGTCCGCCAACTCCCATATGCGTACTCGCCAGAAGAGCCGACCGGACACCTCAGGGGAACCCCATGGACACCGTTCACGAGCCGTCCACCTTCTTCCTCGGACCGCACCACGTGGTGCACAGGCCCGACAGCCCTGAAGGCTTCCTCCTGGACTCGACCGCGCCGGTGCGACAGCACTTCGCCTTCTCCACAGAACTCCCGGACGCCGGGCCGCGGTCCGACGTCTCGACGGCGCCCTTCCACGATCTGCTGTTCCCGGTGGAAGGGCTGCGGCAGACCGCGATGTTCGCCGCTCGCCAGTACTTCCGCGTCCCGCACAGCCGGCGTCCGGTGTTCGCCCTGGGCGGCACGGAGATCACCTCCGTGGAGCCCTGGCGGCGGACCGCGCGGCGCGCCCGCATCACCCTGGAACTCGGCCTCACGCCGACGGACGTGGTCAACGGTGTGCCGCGCGGTCTGGAGTGCGAGGCCACCGCCTCGATCGAGGGCGAGCGCTGCGGGACGGCGCAGGCACGGCTGATCTTCCTCACGCCCGGTGTGTACCACGGGCACCGGGATCTCGGGCGGCAGCAGAGCGAGGAGTCCCTCGCGGCCGGGCACGGGGAACTGCGGCCCGTCGGCATGCCCGCCCCCGAGCGGGTGGGGCACCGGGAGGCCCGCAACGTACTGGTCGGGCTTCCCGTCGAGGAGACGGGCGAGGGGCTCGCCTTCCCGATCGACACGGACGCGGCCGGCGCGGTGCTCGCCCGTGACGCGGACGAGGTGCCCGCCCTGCTGTTCCTGGAGGCCTCGCGCCAGGCCGCCCTGCTCGCGGCCGCCGAGTTGCACGGCTTCGTACCGTCGCACGCGCTGCTGACGTCATGGCAGGCGTCGTTCCGTGGCTTCGCCGAGCCGGGTCTTCCGCTGTACTGCACGGTGCGCGGGGACGCGATGCCGGGCGCCGCCCCGGGACGGGACGCGGCGGGGCGGCCGGTGGCCGGGCTGCGGCTCTCCTTCTTCCAGGGTGAGCGGGTCGTGGCGCAGGTGTCCGCGACCGTGCTCCAGGACTGCTAGGCCGGCCATGCGATTCCGAGTGCTCGGTCCGGTGCGTATGACGCACGGGACGCCGTCCGCGACCAAGCCGCGGGCCGTGCTCGCCACCCTGCTCATGCACACCAACACCGTGGTGTCGACGCATACGTTGATCGACGAGCTGTGGAGCATGGAGCCGCCGCGGACGGCGAGCACCACGCTCCAGGTGTACGTCTCGCAGCTGCGCAAGGCGCTTCTCGAAGGCCTGCGGGACGGTGCCGCCGGGCAGCCTCTGCTGACCAGGCCACCCGGGTATCTGCTGCAGGTGCCTGCCGACGATCTCGATCTCGCGGTCTTCGAGTCGCTGCGGGGCGAGGGGCGGGCGGCGTACGCACGGCGGGAGTTCGGTGAGGCGTCGCGGCTGCTCGGCAGCGCGCTCGGCCTGTGGACCGGGCCCGCCCTGGCCGGCATTCCGCACGGGCCGACCCTGGAGACCTCGGCCATACGGCTCAACGAGCTGCGCACCGAGGTGCTCGAACAGCGGATCGCGGCGGATCTCCGGCTCGGCAGGCACCATGAACTGGCGGGCGAACTCCTGGCGTTGGTGAACGACCATCCGCTGCGGGAGACGCTGCACGGCCATCTCATGGTGGCGCTGTACCGGTCAGGCCGGCAGTCGGACGCACTGCAGGCGTTCCACCGGGCTCGGCGTGCGCTCGTCGACGAGCTGGGCGTCGAGCCGGGGCCCGTGCTGAAGCAGCTGCTGGAGCGGATTCTGGCGTCCGATCCCTCACTGTCCTGGCGCGAGTCGGAGACGGACGGCGAAGGCGGCGCCGGAGCATCCGATTCCGCCGGTTCCTCCGTCGTTCCTGGCTCCTCGGGTGCCGTCGCGCACGCGGGGCCGCCGGTCTGGCTGCCGCCCACCGTGGCGGACTTCACCGGGCGTGAGCGTCATCTCTCGGTCGGGGCAAGGGCGTTGGCAGGGGAGATTCCCTCGGTGTCGCGGGTGCTCTCCCTGTCGGGGCGGGCCGGGGCCGGTAAGACGGCCCTTGCCGTGCAGCTCGCGCACGACAGTGCCGAGCTGTTCCCCGACGGGCGGGTCCTGGTGAACCTGCGGGACGCCGGCGGGCGGGCCGTCGAGCCGGGCAAGGCCCTCGTGACCCTGCTGCGGAGGCTGCGGACACCTGCCACCGAAGCCGCCGAAGGGGCGGGCGACCGGCTGCCGACGACGGAGAGCGAGCTCACGGACCTGCTGCACCGAAGGACCGAGGGGCGCAGGATGCTGCTCGTCCTGGACGATGCCGTCTCGGAGGCGCAGGTGCGGCCGGTGCTCTCGGGCGCCGTGGACAGCACCGTCCTGCTGACGAGCCGCCGCACGCTCGGGGCGCTGGAGGGCGCACGGCATCTGGTGGTCGATGTGCTGAGTGCGGAGGAGGCCGAGCGGTTGCTGGTCTCCTGCGGTGGTCCGCGGATGCGGGAGGACCCGGATGCCGTGGCCGAGATCGCCCGGCTCTGCGGAAATCTGCCGCTGGCCCTGCGGATCGCGGCCGCCGGTCTGGCCGCGCGGCCGCACTGGACGGCCGGGGGTCTGGCCAGGCGCCTGGGCGACGAGCGGACGCGGCTCGCGGCGCTCGCGCTCGGCGATCTCGACGTACGCAGCAGTCTGCTCGCGGTCTACCGGGACGTGGGCGACGAGGAGCGGCACGCCTTCCGGATGCTCGGTCTTGCCCCGCTGCCCGACTTCCCGCTGTGGAGTGCGGCGGCGCTGCTCTCCACGGACCTGCCGGGCGCGGAGCGGCATGTCGACGAGCTGGTCCGTGCCCATCTGCTGGAGGCGAGGCAGCGTCCCGGCCGGCTCACTCCGGTGCGCTACGGCTTCCATTCGCTGCTCCGGGCGCTGGCGTTGGAGGTACTTGCCGAGGAGGTGCCGCAGCAGGTGCCCCGGGCGACGGAGCGGCTCTGCCGTGCCTTCCTGGCCGTGGCCCGGTACGCGGACGGGCTGCTTGCGCCGGGCCGTGACCAGCTGGAGTTCGAGGCAGGGACGCCGGCCGGGATCTCTCCGGGGGAGCTGGTGGGCACGGCCCCGCTGCAGTGGTTCCAGGAGGAGGCCACCGGCCTTCTGGAGGCGGTGCGCCAGGCCCACGGTGCGGGGCTGTGGCAGCCGTGCTGCGCGCTCGCCTCGGCGGCCGCTGGCTATTACGAGGCGAACGCCCTGTGGGACGACTGGCAGTCCAGCCATGAGCTGGCCCTGGACGCGGCGCGACAGGCGGGCGACGGTCCTGCCGAGGCCGTGATCACGCGGTCGCTCGGTGACCTGGCATGGCAGCGGCACGAGACTTCGCTTGCCGTCGACCGGTACCGGTTCGCCTGGCATCTGTTCACCCGGCATGGGCGACGCGTCGCCGCGGGCCGTTGCCAGTCGGGCGAGTCCGACGTACTCCTTGGCCTGGGCCGGGTGGCGCGAGCCGAACGCGGCTACGCGCGAGCACTGTCGGTCAGCCACGCCCACGCGGACGCCCGCGGCTCCGCGGACGCGTTGCGCGGCCTCGCCCTGGTGTGCCTGCGCGAGGGCCGCACGGAGGAGGCCCTGGCCCGGCTCGAGGCCTGCGAGAGCGCGGCGCGCTTCGTGGGAGACGAGCGCTGGCGTGCGTACGCGCGACGCACGGCAGCGGCGGTGCGCGCGTCGACGGCTGCCGGGCGCGACCCCGTTCCGGCCGGGATGCCGCTCGAAGTCCGCCCGGGTGTCTGGCTGTTCAGCCCTGGGCACACCGGTCACCGGGCGGCGTGATGGTGCGCCGGACGGGTGCGCCGGCGCCCCACTGCCGCGCGGCGTCAGGCGGGCCTCGGGTAGCCGAGATCCGAGGGCTTGGGTGCCTTCGGGGTGGCTGCGGGGCGTGTCTGTGCGGCGGCGGCTCCCGTGCGGGCGGCCGGCTGGCGGCTGCGGAGCATGCGGCGCCACTGTTCCGCGCTGTAGCGAGCCGGTTCCGTGGTGGCGATGAAGTCGCGCAGAACCGCTTCGAAGCGCTGGGGATCCGTACGGAAGGGGAAGTGGCCTGCGTCCTCGAAGATCTCCAGACGGCTGCCGGGCATGGCCACATGGCCGAGCCCGGCGTGCATGGCCGGGAGGACCTGGTCCCTGCCGCCCCACACCAGCATCGTGGGCATCCCCTGGGCCAGATAGCAGCGGTCGAGCATCGTGCCCACCTGGCCCCGCCAGTCGACGACGGCCCGCAGGGTCCTGATGAAGGCGCTGCGCGCGGTCGCGTCGGGCAGGGCGTCCACCACCCGCAGCAGGTCCGGGGCGTCCACACCGAATCCGGTGTCGAGGAGCTGCAACGCCTTGACCGCCAGGCCCAGTTGGCGGCGCATGGTGGGCAGCCGGAGGGCCATGAGGAGCAGTTCCGCGCCGGGCAGGGTCGCGGCGCGCAGCAGCGGGGTCACCTGGCGGCTGATGCCTCCGGTTCCGACCAGGACGAGGCGGTCGCAGCGGTCGGGGAACTGGTAGGCGAACTGCATGGCCACCGCGCCGCCGAGCGAGTGCCCGACGAGGGTGACCCGTTCGACGCCGAGCACGCCGAGCAGGTCCCGCATGCCGTTGGCGTACGCGGGCAGCGAGTAGTCGGCGCGGGGCTTGTCGGAAGCGCCGTGGCCGAGCAGGTCGGGGGCGATGACCCGGTAGTTCCTCGCGAGGCCCGGCATGACGTCGCGCCAGGTCTCGGAGGAGTCCCCGATGCCGTGGATCAGCAGGATCGCCCGGCCCTTGCCCGCCATCCGGAACGCCCGCCGGTGTCCGTGCACGGTGCGGTGGCGCAGGCGGATGCCGTTGCCGCCGCCGCGCTTCTCAGCGCTGCCGCCGTTGTGCGATGTCACGGTGGTCAGGCCCCCTTGCGCGGGTGTCGGCGGCGTTCGTCGGAACGCTCGCCAAGGAACCGGAACGACACACGGGGGCGATGGTGAACGGTGGTCAGGTCGCTCTCGGTCACGCCGAGCGAGGCCAGGCTCTGCCAGGGCCGGACGTTGGCGGCCGCGGCCGCGGATTCTGACGACGCACTCATGACTGCCTCTCGTCGATTCGGGATCGGGATGTGGGCGGGGGCGCGGGCAGGGGCCTGCGCCGGCGCGTGCAGCGCAGCCAGAGCAGCGAGGAGAACAGCCAGCGCCGCATCGCGCCCAGATGGTGCGGCGAGCCGTGCACGTCGTCGAAGACCTTGAAGCGCACGTCGTCCAGGGTGCGCCGCAGCAGCGACTGCTCCCGGGCCGGGATGATCTCGTCCCGGCTGCTCGCGACGTACCGGACGGGGATGCGTACGTCACGCAGGGCGTCGTCCGTCAGGGCAAACTCCCGCAGCAACGACCGGAGTTGGACGGCGCCGTCGGCGCCGGTCAGCCTGCGCAGCGTTTCGACGGTGATGCCGGGGACACGTGGCCACCAGGCGTCGTCGGTGAAGAAGTCGGAGACCGGAGCGCCCACGGTGAGGACACGGCTGACGCGCGGGTCCTCGGCCGCGGCCCGCAGCGCGAGGTGGCCACTGAAGCTCAGGGCGAGGAGCGAGGTGTCGGTGACCTGTGCGCGGTCCGCGAGGCTGTCCATCAGGAAGGTCAGCATCCGCCAGGAGTCAGGACCGTACGTGAAGGTGTTCTCGCCGACACCGGGCAGCTCGGCGACGACAGCGGAGAAGCCGAGCTTGCGCAGGACGGGAAGGAGCGGCGCCCACTGTTCCTTGACGCTGACGATGCCGCCCATGACGATCAGCAGCGGCCGCGGCTTGTCGAGCCCCGATGCCCAGCAGGCGACGGTTCCCTCGGGGTGCTCGAACTCGAGGCGCTCGATGCCCTGTTGGGTGCGACGCCACTGGTCGAAGGTCTCGACGCACAGTTTCTGCGCGAGGACCCGGTCCTCGTCTCCGTGGTAGGGGAAGCGGGCGAGCGCGTAGTGCCTGCAGGCGTCCAGGAGGTCGCCGCGGGCCGCCGACGTCTTGCCTTCCGCCGTCCATACGGCGGCCCAGGAGTGGGCGTCGCCCGCCGTGTCGTTGCCGATCCGGGCCAGGACATCGGTGGCGTGCCGGGGCGACATGCCCTGGCCCCGGGCGTGCAGCCGGGCGAATTCCTTGAGTTCTTCGAGATGGTCCATGTCTCACCGTCCAGTGCGGTCAGTGGGCGGCGCCGTCGTGGCGCCGCGGTCGCGCTGTGCCGTCAGTGTCCTGGCGTGTCCTTGAGGACTGCTTGTACGGGTGCCGGGAAGCCGGGCTCACCACCAGTCGTCCGTCGCCGGCTCCAGCGCCTCCTCCTCCCCAAGCACCTCGGCGAGCGCGTCGACGATGCCCGAGTCCAGGGCGGTGCTCGCCGCGGTGTCGTCCGTGCCGCCGAAGCCCGCGTCGCCGACGGCCACGCTGATCGTGTACGTGTCGTCGACGAAGTAGGTACGGAACATCCATTCGCCGGCGGAGCCCGGCGTCCCGTCGGGCCGCAGCACCTCGGTGGGGACGGTGCCGTCGGACTCGAAGCCGAAGTCGGTGAAGCGGAACTGCATGCCGAGGCCGATCGCCTTGCTGTACGCCTCCTTCAGCGTCCAGAGCCGCACGAGCGCCGGATTGCGTTCGTGCTCCGGCATGGCCTCGATCTGCTCGACCTCGTGCGGGGTGCACAGATGCCGGCCGAGGCCGGGCCCGTACAGATTGCGGTCGGAGCGTTCGGCGTCGACACCGATCACTCCCCCGGTGGCGAGCCCCACCAGGAGCAGCTCGTCGGTGTGGCTGAGGCTGATGTGCACACCGTCGTAGCCGCGCAGGTAGGGCCGGCCTGTGTGCAGGTATCCCAACTCGATGGACTGGGGCGGCACATGGAGAGCCGCCGCAGCGGCGAACTTGAGCAGCACCCGCGACGAGGCGAAGCGCGTGCGCACGTCCGGGTGGGTCAGCTCGAGGAATCTCGCCCAGTCGCGGCCGAGCAGGGCACGCAGGCGTGGGCCTCCCGCCCGTTCCGGACGCCAGTCGTCCAGGTGGGCGTAGAGGAGCGCCGATGCGTGCCGTTCCAGGTCAGCTCGTACCCTGCCCCAGTCCCCGCCGGGCCCCGATATCGAGATCGGCCCCCCTAGGGTGCGGGCCGGGAATTTCTGCCCTGGAGCCATCATCGAAGGCCTCCATGGTGTGGTGGAGATCGGTGAGCAGGTCGGCAGCCGTCCCGCCGTCGATCACCCGGTGGTCGAAGGTGAGGCCGAGCCGCATGACGGGTGCGGCCACGATCCGGTCGTCGCGGACCACGGCCCGCTCGGCGATGCGCCCCGCGCACAGCGTGACGGCGGTGCCGCCCGCCGAGTGGAAGCCGTCGACCGCCGAGTGGCCCAGTGAGCTGACCGAGACGGTGCCGAAGACGCCGGGGCGTTTGCGGGGATCGCGCAGGGCTGCCGCGAAGGCGGCGCGGCCGAGGGCGACCGGCAGCCGTCCGAGCATCTTGACGCCCTTGAACTCGGGCAGTTCCGCGGCCTGTTCGCCGCGGTAGCGGTCGACCTGCTGCTGTATCTCGCGCAGTCCGGCGCGCTCCAGGTCCGGTACGAGGGCGGAGAGCACGGCGCGCTCTCCGCCGACGGGCCGGTCCAGGGCGAGTTTGGCGGTGACGCTCGGGAAGCGGACGATCCGTGGCGCTCGCAGGATTCCGGTCCTGCCGGCTGCCATGACCGCGTTGGCCCGCGGGTGCCGGTCCAGGGCGCGCCCCGCGGCGTACAGCAGATAGCTGACCACCGAGAAGCGCAGGCCCCGGGTGCGGGCCTCGGCCCGGTGTTCCTGGATCCGCGTCATGTCGACGTCGGTGTCCAGGTGCACCGGGCGTTGGCCCGCGGCCCACTCCAGGAAGTACAGGGTGTGCCTGCGGCGTCGTTCGGTGACGGTGCGGGTGCCGCCGCTCACGCCGTGACCGCCAGGTCGTAGATCTCCTTCAGGCTGCGGGCCTCCAGGACCTTGCCGACGGGCACGCTGTGTCCGGTGGCGGTTTCCAGGCTGGTCACGAGCTTGAGGAGGTGGAGGGAGTCCCAGTCGGGCAGTTCATCGAAGTCGGCGGCCACCTGTTCGGGTTCCAGGGACAGGCCGAGGTCGTCGCGGACGAGCTGCGTGAAGTCGTCGAGGGTGAACGCGTCGGTGCTTGTGCTCATATCTTCTCCAGGGCGAAGCCGGCTTTGATCCACTTGCTGGACTCGACGGCGACGGCGAGGGCCTTCTCGCCGCCGGCCATCTGCTCGAGCAGCTTCTCGATCTGCAGGAAGGGCAGGGCGTTGCCGTTGTTGCCGGTCTCCGCCACGCAGGACACCTCGCGGGCGGTGGGCAGGCCGAGCTCCTCGGTGATGAGCCGGGTCATCCGGCCGGACAGCTGGGGCGGCAGGAGGTAGTCCAACTGGTCGGCGTCCCAGTCGAGTTCGCCGAGAAGCTCCCAGAGGATCTCGACGGCCATCACGGGCACGCCTTCCTCGATCGCCTTGTAGTCCTCGGTGAGCGCCTGCCGGTCGTCGTGGCGGTCGGCGAGGCCGAACCACTCGATGACCTGGCCGGGCTTGCGCCCCAGGCCCGTGAAGCGGTTGAGGACATGGCGCACGGCGACGCGCGCGCCGACGGGCTGATGGGTGAGCACGGCCGCGCCGGCGCCGTCCCCGAAGAGCACGAAGTTGACGAGGTCGCTGGCGGCCACGTCGGACAGGTCGCGCTGTACGTCGAGGTGCTTGCTGCACACGTCACCGCCGATGACCAGGCCGGTCCGGTACTGCCCGGAGGCGATCATGGTCTGGGCGAGGCTGAGCGCCTGGACGGCGCCCGCGCAGCCGGACTGGAGCTGGAAGGTGGGCACTTGGTCCAGGCCCAGCTGGTCGGCGACGTCGTTGACGGTGGCGGGCATCAGGGTGTCGGGCGTCGCGGTGCCGAGGACGATGAAGTCGATGTCCGAGGGGTCGACGCCGGGTGCGGCCAGTGCCTTCTCCGCGGCCCGTGCGCACAGGTCGGCGAGCGAGAAGCGGATCTCTCCGGTGGCCAGGTCGCGGGCGAAGTGCCGGGTCTTGGTGCCGATGAAGACCTCGATCCACTCCTCGTTGACGCCGAGCACCTTGGCCAGGGTTGCGTTGTCCACCGGGTCGCCCGGCAGGGCGGTGCCGATGGAGGCGAGGTATGCGGTCGGGGTGCTCGGTTCTTCCTGGTCCTTGCTCATGCCGTCCTCTCTTCATGGCCGGATACCGCGTGGCCGGGGACAGCGGCGCCCTGTTCGCACAGGAAGCTGACGAGGTCTCCGACGGAGGAGAGCCTGGGCAGCAGGTCCTGGACGGTCAGTTGACCGATGCCGGTGAGCCGTTCCTCGAGGCGGTTCTTCAGTTCCATGATCATTACGGAGTCGAAGCCGAGGTCTTCGTAGAGCCGCAGCTGCGGTACGAGGTCTTCGCCGCTGTAGCCGCCGACCTGCCCGACGGCCGCCTGGACGGCGAGCGCCACCGGGTCGTCGTCCTGGCCTCGGGTGAGCGTCAGCACCCCCGTGGGCTCGGACCTCGACTCCTCAGCGGTGTGCTGCTGTTCGGGCTCCTGTACGGCGACGGGCCGGGCCGTCCGGGGGGCGGCACCGCCACGTGTGGGTATGTGCGCCGCCCAGTAGCGGTGGTCGTCGCTGAAGGCGTACGGGGCGAGCTGCTGCGGGACGCGCTCCTGGGTGCCGTACGCGGCGTCCCAGTGCGGGTCGACGCCGCCCCGGTAGAGCGCGGCGAGCGCGTCGGACAGGTCCTGACCGCCGGAATCGGCGCCGCGCACCGGAGCTATCTGGGCGGGCCCGGCCCCTGGCGGTGTGCCGCCGAACCTGCGGATCAGCGTGGTCAGGACGGGGCTCGGGCCGATCTCGACCAGGTGGGTGGCACCGTCCGCGAGGACTTCCCCGGCCGCGTCGGCGAAGAGCACCGGCGAGCTGACGTGCGCCACCCAGTACGCGGCGTCCATCGCCTCGCCGTCCGCCAGGGCGCGGCCGCGCACCGAGGAGTACACGGGCAGCTCGGGAACGCCGCCGCCCACTTCCCCCGCGATCTCGGAGAACCGTTCAAGCATCGGCCCCATCAGGGGTGAGTGGAAGGCGTGGGACACCTTCAGGCGACGGGTGCGGACCCCGTCCCGCCTGAGCCCGTCCTCGATCCGCTCCAGGACGGTGAGATCGCCGGAGAGCACGCTCGCCAAGGGGCCGTTGACGGCGGCGATGCCCACCAGCGGCTCTTCGGCGACCCGGCTCTCCAGGTCCTCGCGCCCCGCCCGGACGGCCAGCATGCCGCCGCCTTCGGGGAGTTCCTGCATCAGTTCGCCGCGGGCGGCGATGAGCCGGGCCGCGCTGTGCAGCGGCAACGCGCCCGACAGACAGGCCGTCGCGAATTCGCCGACGCTGTGGCCCAGGAGCAGATCGGGGCGTACCCCGAGCGCTTCGAGGGTCCGGCCGAGCGCGTACCCGACGGCGAACAGGGCGGGCTGGGTCCAGCGCGTGAGGTGGACGTCCTCGTCACCGCCGAGGAGCAGATCGCGTACGGACTTGCCCGTGTGCGGCAGCAGAGCGTCGTCGGCCTCGTCGAGGAAGCCGCGGTAGAGCGCCGAGTCGCGGTGCAGTCCGGCTGTCATCCCCGCGTACTGCGAGCCCTGCCCGGTGAACAGGAACGCGGTGCGCGGCCGGCCCGTGGGCGTGCCGGTGAGCCGGGCCAGGAGGTCCGGATCGTCGGCGGCCGCACGCAGCTTCGCGACGAGTTCGGCGGTGTCGGACGCGGAGACCGCGAAGCGGTAGCGGTGCCCGGCCTTGACGTGGTTGCTGCTCCAGCTGAGCGGCCCCACGGGCACCCGGCGGGTCGCCGCGGTGTCCGCCTGCGCCAGCAGATTGCGGCGCAGGGCCGCCACGCTCGGCGCGGTGAGCGTGAAGACGGCGGAGCCGATGCCACCGTCCTCCGGAGCCGGCCGGGGTGCGGGGCGCGCGGCGTGTACGGGGGCGCTCTCCAGTACCGCGTGCGCGTTCGTGCCGCCCATGCCGAAACTGCTGAGCCCGGCGACCACCGCGTCGCCCCCCAGCTTCAACGGCGCCTTGAGGAGGCGCAGTCCGTGGTCGCGCAGCTTCAGCTTGGCGTTCTCCTTGGCGGCGAAGCGGCTCGCGGGCACGACCTTGTGGTGCAGGGAGAGGGCCACCTTGATGAGCCCCGCGATGCCCGCGGCGCCTTCGGTGTGACCGAGGTTGCCCTTGACGGAGCCGAGCGCCATCGGCTTGCCGCCGCGCGCGGCGTGGTGGTGGCCGAGCGCCTTGATCTCCATCATGTCGCCGAGGGCCGTGCCCGTGCCGTGCCCCTCGGTGAACGCGACGTCGGACGCCTCGACGCCCGCCCGGCGGTAGGCGGCGGCGAGCACGTCCTGCTGGGCCCAGCGGTTGGGCGCGGTGATGCCGTTGCTGCGCCCGTCCTGGTTGACGGCGGTGCCACGGATCACCGCGTACACCCGCTGTCCGTCGGCGACGGCGTCCTTGAGCCTGCGCAGGACCACGACACCGACGCCCTCGCCGCGGCCGATGCCGTCGGCCTCGGAGCTGAAGGGCTTGCAGCGGCCGTCGGGCGACGAGAGGCCCGCCTGCGTGTAGAAGATCGACAGGGCGGGCGTGAGGGCGATGTTGACGCCGCCCGCGATCGCCACGTCGCACTCCTCGGACAGCAGGGCGTTGGCCGCCAGGTGCACGGCGACCAGGGAGGAGGAGCAGGCCGTGTCGATGGCGAGGCTGGGCCCCTTGAGGTCCAGGTGGTAGGAGATGCGGTTGGCCGTCATGCAGTAGCCGTTGCCCGAGCCGATCTGGGCGGTGACGTTGTCGTAGTCGGTGAGGTGCAGCTGCGCCCATTCGTTGCCCATGATCCCCACGAACACGCCGGTGGCGGATCCGGCGAGGCGCTGCGGTGGGAGCCCGGAGTCCTCGACGGCACGCCAGGCACACTGCAGGAGCAGCCGCTGCTGGGGGTCCATGGCCGCGGCCTCGCGCGGCGAGATGGTGAAGAACTCGTTGTCGAAGGCGTCGGGATCGCTGACGAACCCGCCTTCCGTGGTGTTGGTGTGCCCTTCGGCACCGGCCGCCGAATGGAACTCCTTGGCGTCCCATCGCAGCCGGGGCACCTCCCCCACACCGTCTCCCGAGCGCATCAGCAGGTCCCAGTAGGCGCGGGTGTCCTGCGCCCCCGGGAACCTGCAGTCGATGCCGACGATGGCGATCGGTTCCATCAGGCGGCGCCCCCTTCCGCGGTGGCGGCGAACCCCTCGAGCAGGTGGTCGGTGAGCGCCTGCACCGTCGGGTAGTCCCAGGCCGCGGTGGGTTCGAGGATGAAGTCGAAGTCCTCCTCGATGTCGCCGCACAGGCTGAAGGCGGCGACGGAGTCGAGTCCGTACTCGGCGAGCGGCACCGTCGGATGGATCTCGGACGGCTGCCGTTTCAGGTAGAGGGCGATGCGCTCGGACAACCACGTGGTCAGCGACTCGCGGGTGTGTTCGGTGGTCGGTACGGGCATGGTGCGCTCCTCGGCGAGGGTCGGTCGGCGCTGGGGCCGGCGGTGATGCTGCTCTTCTGCGGCTTGCTCGCCACGGCTGTTCCGGGTGGTCAGCCGGCCAGCGGCGTGTTGTACAGGTCGTAGCTCCTGCGCTCGCGGTACCTGCGCAGGACCTCCTCGTGCACCCGGGCGTCCACGGACTCCGGGAGATCGGGCGGCTGTTGACCGAGCCGCCGGGCGAGCCGATGCAGTACGGCGGCGAGCCAGGCAGGGTCGGCGAGGAACGGGTCGGCCCCGCCGCGGGCCTGCTGCCAGACGCCGATCGCGGAGGCCGCGGCGAGCAGCACGGCGTAGCGGTCGGCGAGGGCGAAGGTGGCGGGGCTTGCCAGGGCGGTGCGGTCCTGGGGGGCGAGCGAGAGGCTCGCCTCCTGGAGCTGGCGCAGTTCGTCCATCATCTTCAGCGCGACGCCGTGCACGGCGCGCTCCTCGGGGGTGCCGCTGGGCAGTTCGTCGACGGCGGCGACCAGCGAGGCGCTCAGCCCGTCCTTGCCGCTGGCGAGGGTGAGCCGGTCGAACGGGATCGGCCCCAGGTCCTCGTGGAGCCTGAAGAGCGTGGCAGGCGCCGGGTCGTCGCTGAACCAGGCGCGGCGGGCGAGCCGGGCCAGCTGCGGAATGATGGTGGCCTGGCAGGCCACGGAGCCCGCGTGGCCGAGGCTGAGCACCGGCAGGTCGCGGATGTGCTTCTGGAAGATCCCGAACTCGCCCTCGCGGACGTAGAAACGGGCGCCGAGGATGATCGACAGGTCGTGCATCGTCTCGGTGAGCATCTTCGGTACGAGGTACTTCGTGGCGGCGGCGTACACGCTCGTCTCGTCGGGCAGGACGTGCACGGCCCGGGTGGCGGCGAGCGAGAGGCTGTCGCAGATCAACAGGTCGAGGAAGGCCCCGGACAGGGTCGCCTTGGCGTGCGGGATGTCCATCACGGACTTGCGGTACAGCTCCCTGCCGAGCGCGAAGCCGACCACGGTGCGCAGCGAGGTGTCGGCCGCGCCGAGCGCCATGCCGGGCACCGCGCTGCGGGTGATCTGGAAGGCGCGCAGGGCGAGTTCCACGCCCTTGCCGGTCTCACCGACCAGTGCGTCGGCGGGCACCGGGGTGTCCTCGAAGTGGAGTCCCGACAGATGGCAGCCACGGACACCGACCGCGTCGTACCGGGGAAGGACGCGGTAGCTGTCCGCGTCGAGGCCGGCCCTCTCGGCGAGGATCACCGAGTGGCTGCGGCTGCCGGGCGCCGGGCTTGTGCGGCTGAACAGCACCCAGGCATCGGCCCGGTCGGCATTGTTGATGACCTGCTTGGCGCCGTTGAGCAGATACCCGCCGTCCGGCGCCGACTTGGCCTCGAACTCGTTGCGCACGAAGTCGTTGCCGTGTGCCAGTTCGTGGTACGCGACGGAGACCTTGCCGCCGCCGAGCAGCAGCCGGGCAAGACGGTCGCGCTGGTCGGCGGAGCCCGCGGTCCATACGTTGACGCCCGCCATGAAGGAGGTCACGCCATAGCCGAGGCCGAGGGTGACGTCACGGCGGAAGACCTGGCGCATCACCCGCACCAGGGTGTCGATCCGTTCGAGCCTGCCGCCGTGCTCGCGCGGCACGAAGTCGGCGTTGAGGACCACGTCGTCCAGGACACGTTCACCGGCCTCGGAGATCTCGCCGGCCTCGTCGGCCTCCAGGAGGCGGGCGTACGAGAGGTCGTTGCCGTCGGCCGTGGGGTCCCCGAGGCGCGCCTCGAGTTCGGCGACGCGCGCGGTGACCCGCGCCTCCTGCCCGATGTCCGGGTGGTCGACGTCCCCTGCGTGCGCCCCTTGGGGCGCGGCACCGATCAGCATGACGTCCTCTCGTTCTCTCCGGCCAGAGCGCCGGCGGTTTCGGGGGCGGGCGGCTCGGGCTCCCCCTGTGGGAGCAGCGAGAACAGCCGCCCGTCCGTGCGGGCTGTCCGCAGGTGCGCGAGCAGCTCCTCATACAGCTGCGGGTCGCCGTCGCCTGGCTTGCCCAGGCGGACCAGGACGCGGTCGAGGGCGGCACGCAGCCACAGCCCGTCGCGCCACAGGGGCCCGGTGGCCCCGTGGGCGGCCCGTTCGGCGCTGTGGACCCATAGGCCGATGCAGGCCGCGCCCGCATAGCAGAGGGTGTAGCGGCGTGCCGTTTCGAAGGCCGCGGGCGGTACGTCCGACAGGACGCCCTGGTGGGTCTCCATCTCGGCGTGCACCTCGGCGGTGACGGCGAGCAGCCGCTCGGCCGCGG
>NZ_BAAAUG010000112.1:0-34051 GCF_039533825.1 Streptomyces rectiviolaceus | reverse complement strand
GCTCGGCCGCGGCGGCCGCCGGGCGCAACGCCGGTTCACCGGCCGCCCGTCGGACGATGGCGTCGACGGATGCCGCGAGGCCCGCGATGACTCCGCTGCCGCGCCGCGCGACGAGGGACAGCCTCGAGGGGTCGAGCGGGGGCAGCGGCGCGCCCAGGTCGTAGGCGGCGACCGCGCCCTCGCTGTCGCCGGTGCCGCGCCGGTGGCCGCGTACCAGCGAACGGAACTGGTTCACCAGGGAGTTGAGGTTCACCAGCGTGTTGCCGTCGAAGAGACCGACGATGCGGTGGTCCCGCTCGACCTTCTGGAACCTGCCGTCCGCGTACACGTCCTTGAGGAAGGCACGAGCACCGAGGAGACCTCTGAGTTCGCCGAGGACCGCCTCCGTGCCGGAGGGCAGCAGGTATTTGGAGACCGCCGCGGTGAGACTCATCTCGGCGGTCTGGGTGTGCACGGCGCGGGACGCGACGAGCGCGAGCGCCTCGTTGAGGAGCAGGTCGGCCGCCGCGGCGGCCAGGGTTCCGCGCGCCTTGGGCAGATCGATCATGCGTCGCCCGTACAGCTCGCGCTCCTCGGCGAAGTCCAGGGCGATGCGAAGGCCGTGGTCTCCGGCGCCCAGGGAGAGCGACGCGCACATGGTGCGGGTCAGCTGCAGGGCCTTGATGACGATCTCGGCGCCGCCGCCCTCGGCGCCGACCAGGGACCGGCGCGGCACCCGGGCCCCGTCGAAGGTGATGCCGGAGATGTCGGCGCCGCGGATGCCGTGGGTGTGCACCTTGGGCAGATGGCGGTAGCTGCCCTCCTCCAGCTCGCGCTTGTCGACGAGCAGGACGCTGAAGCCGCGCGGCCCGCCGACCGGGTCGGTGCGGGTGAGCAGGGACAGGACGGAGCCGCGGGTGGCGTTGTTGATCAGCCACTTCTCGCCGCTGACCAGCCAGCCGCCGGGCGCCGCCGCCGTGTCGTCGACCCGCACCTCGCCGGCGAGCAGATCGCTGCCGTGGGCGCGTTCGGTGAGGCCGAGCGAGACGGGGACGCCCGCCTTGATGTCGGCGCCCAGCCGCTCGCCCTGCTCCGCGCTGCCCGCGATCCACACACAGACACCGCCCAGGTAGGTCTTGCCGTGGCCGATGGCGGCGGTCAGGTCGCGCCGGGCGACGACACGGGTGAGCTGGAGCAGCTGTTCGTAGTCGCTGAGCTGTCCGCCGTGCTGGACCGGCACGTAGTAGCCGGAGAGGCCCCACTCCTGGAGGCGGCGGCAGATGTCCGCGGGGAACTCCTCCTTCTCGTCCAGCTCCGCGCAGCGCGCGTAGGAGAACGTCTCCCGCGGGTCGTTCGGGTCCCCGAGGAAGCGGTCGAGGTCCCCGGCCAGCCGGTACGGCGGATGCTCCATGTCAGATCACCGTTTCCAGCGGACGGTCGGTGGCATCGGCGACCAGGCCGCGCACGCCGGGCTCGAGCACCTCGTACAGCGGGGTGATCTGCCCCTTGAGGAACAGCTGGCGCATCAGGGTCCGCTGGATCTTCCCGCTGGTCGTCTTGCGGATGGTGCCGGGGCGGACGAGGAGCACATTGCCCGCGGGGATGTTGAGCTCGCGGCCGATGAGCGCCTGGACGCCGGTGGCCAGGGTCCGCAGGTCGGTACTGACGGAACTGGTGCGCACCTCCTGTACGACGACCAGGTGCTCCCGGTCGGTCTCCACCGCGAACACGGCTCCCGAGCCGGTGGCAAGGGCCTTGTCGGTGCTCTGCACGGCGCGCTCGATGTCCGTCGGGTAGAGGTTGCGGCCCGCCACGATGACGAGTTCCTTGAGACGCCCCGTCACATAGAGCTGGCCGTCCTCCAGGACGCCCAGGTCGCCGGTGCGCAGCCAGCCGCCCTCGTCATGGCCGCCCTTGCCGTCGCTGAGGGCCGCGTCGAAGATCTCCTTGTTGGTGAGGGGCCGCTTCCAGTAGCCGGTCGCCACGCTGTCGCCCTTGGCCCAGATCTCGCCGACGGATCCTTCGGGCCTCTCCTGGAAGGTCTCCGGGTCGACGATGCGTACGTCGAAGTCGTGGAAGACGCCACTGCTGACCAGGGTGCGGCTGGGCTCGTCGGCGCGCGGGTCGGCGAGGTGTCCTGCCTCCAGGGCCTCGGAGTCGACACCGAGGACGACGGGGCGGGTGCCGCGCGGGGTGCCGGAGACGAGGAGGGTCGTCTCGGCCATGCCGTAGCAGGGGAAGAAGGTCTCGGGGCGGAAGCCCGCGGGCTCGAAGCGCTCGGTGAAGGCGCGGATCGTCTCGGCCCTGACGGGCTCGGCGCCGTTGCAGGCCGCCTGCCAGCTGGAGAGGTCGAGGCCGGCGAGCTGCTCGTCGGTGACGCGGCGCAGGCAGAGGTCGTAGGCGAAGTTGGGGCCGCCGCCGATGGTGACCTTGTAGTCGCCGATCATCTGCAGCCAGCGGTGCGGGCGCTTGAGGAAGGAGACCGGTGACATGAGGGAGGCCGAGCCGCCGAGGAAGAGCGGCTGGAGTATGTGACCGATCAGGCCCATGTCGTGGTAGAAGGGCAGCCAACCGCCGTAGCGGGTATCGGAGTTGGAGCCGACGGAGCGCTGGATGGCGGTCTCGTTGGCGAGCAGGTTGTGGTGCGAGACCATGACGCCCTTGGGCTCGCTCGTCGAGCCCGACGTGTACTGCAGGAAGGCAAGGTTGTCCGGCGTGAGCGACGGCTCGCTCCAGGCTCCGGCGTCGCCGTAGCCGACGCTGTCGGTGGCGAGGCAGTCCACGTCCGACATGCCCTCGGCCGCGAGCCAGGCGGAGATCTCAGGGGCGTTGCCCCCGTCGGTGAGCACCGCGCGCGCCTCGGCGTCCCGCAGGATTCCCGAGACCCGGGCGAAGTGCTGGCCCTGCTCGGTGGGAAGCGGTGCGGGCACGGCCACGGCCCCGGCGTACAGGCAGCCGACGAAGGCCTTGATGAATTCCAGGCCTGAGGGGTAGAGCAGCAGGACCTGACGCCCGGTCGCCCCGCGCTCCTGCAGCCAGGAGCCGATCCGCCGTGCCTCCTGGTCGAGTTGGCCGTACGTCAGATGCTGCGGGGCCGAGCCCTTGGCGTCGTCCGGCAGAAAGATGAAGGCGTCCTTGGGGCCGAGTGCGCTGGTGCGCGCCAGGACCAGTTCCGTAAAGGTTCGGAAGGTTGTCAACTTCTTTCCCTGACCTCTCCACGATCCGCTGGCTTGGCGCCGGCGAGGATTGTTCGGACAGCGTGATGCTCCGACGACGCGCTAAGGCGGCGCTTGTGCGGGCCGGAACAGGCCTGGCGCCCGCCCCGGGAAAGGGGGCGGGCGCCAGGAAGGGGTGCCGGGGATTCCGGGAAGCGGAATCGAAGTGGAATCGCAGCGGAATCAGGCGTCGGTGAAAGTGACGTCGAGGGTGAGATGCGCGGGAAGTGTGGGGAGTTCGGTGAGCGAATGCCGGAACTCCAGGGCGCCGTCCGCGCTTTCCTCGATGATCTCGAAGCCGAGCGAGGGACAGAAGTCGCGGACCCGGTGATTCTTCGCGGTGGGCCGGTAACTCGCAAGGACGGCGGCCGCCCCGGAGTCGCGGGCGTGCGTCAGCAGCGAGGCCAGCGCCGCCTCCTCGATGCCGCGGGCGAAGACCCGGCAGCTCAGGAGCATGTTGTCGATGCGCAGCCCCTCCGCCGTGCGGTGCGCGAACAGGGCCCCGACGACGCCGTTGTCGCCGAAGCGGTCGCGGGAGCGCACGGCGAGCACCAGATGGTCGGCGGATGCCTTCTGCCGCACCACGTCCGCCTGCTGGAGGCGCTGCGTGGTGAGGTTGAACTGGTTGGTCCGCAGGGTGATCTGGGCGATCCTTGCCAGCTCGTGGTCGCGTACGGGCGACACCTCCACGCGGATGTCCAGGGCCTTGAGGTACTCCTCCATCGAGCCCGCGCTCTCCTGGAGGTCCTGCCGGTCGGCCTCGGAGCGGTACTGGCCCGCCCGCGTGCGGTCCTCGGCCGTCAGCTCACGGACGTCGAACCAGCCGTCGGCGAGCAGCCGGTCCACGTGCAGCGCCGGCTCCTCGTCGAGACGGATCACGGCGACCTCGGGCAGGCTCGCGGCCACCAGGCCGCATTCGAAGGGCGAGTCGTCGGCGAAGACGAAGCTGTCCACGCCGAGGTTGAGCCGCTGTGCGATGTCACGGAGATTGCCGTCCTTCGGCTGCCAGTTGGCGTTGACCCGGGTGAAGTCCGCCTCCCGCAGCACCATGTCGGGGTGGTCGCGCAACACGCCGAGCACCGGCTCCTTGTCGTTCTTGCTGCATACGGCGAGCAGTACGCCCTGCGCCCCGATCTGCTTGACCGCGCGCTGGAACGTGCGGAAGGCCTCGCCGCGGTAGGTCGTCGCGGCCGCGATGCCATCGGCGCCGTCGTCGCCCAGGATGCCGTCCCACAGGGTGTTGTCGAGGTCCACGACGAGCACCTTCTTGGCACGGCCGCGCAGCGCCCTGGCCAGGTGGCCGATCTCGCGGGCGTAGCGGCCGAGCAGTTCCTCGCCGAGGTGCACCTTGGCGTAGGCGGCGAGCCGGCTGTCGCGGAGGGGGCCGCATTCGGCGATCAGCGGGTCGAGGTCGACGACGTGCAGCCGGGGGTGCTCGGCGGCGAGCCGCAGCAGCCCGGTGTTGAACTCGCGCCAGCGCACCGAGAGTTCGGTGCGTGAGCGGTGGTCCACCAGCTGGTGGGTCTGGCTGCTCAGGAGGGGCAGCGTGTTGAGTACGAGGGTTCCCGGACCGTGCTCGGTGTAGCGGGCCACAAGCCCGGCGATCAGCTCCAGCTTGGCGTCGAGCGCCGCGGCCAGGTCCTCCACCCGCCAGGGCAGCGGGAGTTCGTCGAAGACGACCGGTGCGTCGAGGACGCACAGGGCGAGGTCGGTGCCGGGTGCGTACAGCGGGCTGCCGGTGTCCTGAAGATCCCGCAGCCAGGAGTCGTACTCCGTGTCGGAGGCCCGCAGCGGGATGCCGTGCCGGGCGAACTGGGCGGTGAGGGCCGGGGGCAGGGCGTCCAGCATGCCGTGTCCGGTGATCGCGACGGTGGCAGGGCCGGCACCCGGGTGCAGTTCCCGGATGCTTTCCGGCTCGACGCGGGCGAGCAGCCTGCCCGCGCGGGTGAGGTCCGCCAACCCCGTGGGTGATGCGGCGAGTTCGGCGAGCAGCGCGGGCACCGCCGGGTACTCCGCCGCGATGCGTTGCTCCCGGTGCAGCGCGCGCAGCCTGTCCAGGGGGCCGACCCGCTCCGCCTCAGTGGTCGTCACTGCTGTCGTCACTGCTGTCGTCACGTCTCTCTTCTCCTGTCAGTGGCGGGGCACGCGTATCAGGGGGCCGGACGGCCGCGCGTCGGTGACGCGGCAGCCATGCGATGCGTGGCCCCCACCTTGGAGGGGTCGGCTAAAGGGCCCATTGCATCGGTCGAAGCGAGGCGACGCCTCAGGTCGGAAGACCGCTCAGTACGGTCTCCGCCATGCCCGGCCCGGTCAGGCCAGACCCCGCTGTACCGCTCGCAAGGCGCAGCACGCGTACGCGGGCCGAGGCGTCGTTCAGTGTCTCGGCGAGCCCCGAACCGACCCCGCCCGCCCGGCCGCCTTCCTCGACGGTGACCACGAGCCGGTGCTCCAGGGCGAGTTCGGCGATCCGCGGGTCGAGGGGCTCGACCCATCCCGGGTCCACGACGGTCACGCCCACACCGCGCGCCTCGAGGAGTCCGGCGGCCACGAGACTGACGTGGGCCATCGCTCCCACCGAGACGACGAGTACGTCGCGTGGGCCGTCGGCGGTCCGGTGCAGCACGTCGGTGCCGCGGTCGTGGGCCACGGCCTCGATGTCGGGCCCGACGGGTCCTCGGGGCAAGTGGATCGCCGTGGGTCCGTCGTCGATCTCGATGGCCCTGCGCAGCTGGGCCCGCAGCCGGGCGCCGTCGCGCGGTACGGCGATCCGGAGTCCGGGGACAAGACGCGGCAGCGCCAGGTCCGACATCCCGTCGGGTCCGGGCCCCGCGCCTTCGGTCCGTGTCTCCCCGTCCGCCCCTTCCGCCCTGTCAGCCCCGTCCACCACGAACGTCACGCCCCGCCTGTGCCCGGCGACGTCGTCGAGGACCTGGCCCAGGGCGCGGTGCAGGAAGGACGCGCCCACCGCCACGACGGGGTGCAGTCCGCCCGCGGCCAGTCCTGCGGCGGAGGTGACGGCGTGCTGTCCGGCGCCGCCCGCGTCGTGCACCCGCTCGGGGTAGACCTCGGCGAACGGGTCGAGCCCCGCGGGGCGGGGTGTGCCCGCCGTGACCCCGACGGCCTCGGGCCGGTCCGCGCCGGCCTTGACCATTTCCTCGCCGAAGACCGACGTCCAGGACTCCTCCTGCCCCGCGTCCGCGCCGGTGACCTCGGCGGTGCGCGTCCTCGCGTGGGTCACGCAGTGCACGATCGCCGGGCCACCGGAGTCCCTGGCCCTGCGCAGCGCGGCCTCGAGGTCGGGCACGCTGTGGCCGTCGACCGGCCCGGTGTACGTCAGGCCGAGGTGGGCGAAAAGCCCCTGCGGGGCGGCCGGTTCGCCCAGGCTCCGCTTGACGCCGTGCAGGGCGCCGAAGAGCGGGCGGCCGACGACCGGGGTGCGGCGCAGGACGTTCTCGCCCAGGTCCAGGAAGCGCTCGGCGAGTCCGCCACGCTCGGTGAGGGACAGGCCGCCACGGTCGTTGACCACGATGACGACCGGCAGGTCCCCGGTGGCCGCGATGCTGTTGAGCGCCTCCCAGGTGACCCCGGTGGTGAGCGCTTCGTCGTCGATGACGGCGACCACGTGCCGGTCGGCGCCGCCGCGCAGCCGCAGGGCCCTGGCGATCCCGTCGGCGCAGGAGAGGGCCGTCTGTGCGCGCGGCCGGGTGGCGTCCCGGTGCCCGGTGAGCAGTTCGTGGACGTGACTCTGGTCGGCGCGGTCGAACAGGAGGGGGTCGCGGGGGGAGTTGAAGACCCGGTGCAGGGCGATGGTCAGCTCCACCACGCCGAGGCTCGGCCCCAGGTCCGAGCTCGTACCGGATTCACGGGAGGCGGCGTCCACCAGGAACTCCCTGATCTCCTCGGCGAGTCCGGGCAGCCGCTCGGCTTGAAGGGCGCGTATGTCGTACGGGCCGTACACGCCGTCGAGAAGCGGCGTCCGCAATTCTGCCTGCGTATTCAAAGCGCGCCTCCATTGGGCAATTCTGCATGGTCTCGCTAAAGGGTGGCTTGCGCGGCTTGAATTCCCGTACGGAGCCGGTGAACTCGGGGCGGCCGCGAGGCTAGCATTGCCTTGTCGAGCACCTTAAGGAAACAATCCCCTGGCGAAGGAGTCCAGACCTATGCGCCGCATTTCCGCCTCGATAGAGATCGAAGCCGACCCCACACAAGTGTGGGCGGTCCTTTCTGATTTCGCCGCGTTCCACGAATGGAACCCTTTTCTCGTGGAGGCCGATGGAACGGCCTCGCCCGGCGCCCGTCTCTCGCTGCGATTCCGTCTCCCGTCGGGCAGGGAAATGACCTTCCGGCCCACCGTCCTGGTGAGTGAAGCAGGTCATCTGCTGCGCTGGCGCGGCCGGTTCGGGGTCCGCGGCATCTTCGACGGTGAGCACAGCTTCGAGCTGACAGCGGTCGGCGACGGCACCCGGGTCGTGCAGGCCGAGCGGTTCAGCGGAGTCCTCGTGCCGTTCACCGGGTCCGTCATCTCCGACTCGGAGCGCGGTTTCGCGGCGCTGAACGAGGCGCTCAAGCAGCGTGTGGAGTCCCGTTCGAGGAGCGTACGCATCGACTGAGCACGCACAAGAGCCTGCCGTGCACTCCGGGGGAATGAGTGCACGGCAGGCAGTCCGTGGTGGTGCTCAGGTGCCGTGCAGCCGGGCCGTCGCGCGGCGGTGCAGCCGCCGCCCTGCCACCCGCCACAACAGTCGCACCGGGCTCGGCAGCCGGCCGAGGAACTGCTCCTGCCCGTCGGCGCCGGCCGCGGCGGACATGGCCCCGAGCATGTAGAGCCGGTGCGCCTTCGGCACGGCCGCCCGGCCGCGCTCGCTCAGCCGCGCCCACTGCTCGGCGGTGAATCGCCCCGGGACCAGGGGCAGGATGTGGGCCTCCTCGTCGGCGAGGTGTTCGGCGAGGACCGGTACGAGATCGGCGCAGGCGTCCGCGACGGCATCTCGCCGCGCCGGCTCCGCGCGCTCGCGCCATCGGGGCAGCGCCTCCTGGAGCCGCCCCAGCGCCTCGGCGATCCGCTCGTGCTGCTCCTCCATGCGCCGTAGCACCCGCGCGTCGACAGCGGAGTCGTCGGCAAGGCGCGGCCAGACCAGCTCGTCCTCCGCCAGGTGGTGCTCCTCCAGCATGCCGCCGAGCGCCGCGAGATGGCCGGCGACGGTCTCGCTGCGCCGGGTGTCTCCCGCGCCGACACCGCGTACAAGAGAAATGGCGGCCGTGTACTCCCGTCGGAAGAGGGAGTGGACGAGCACCATCTCGTCGGTGTCCGGCGCGTTCCGCGCAAGGGCGGCCGTGTGCGCCTTCCCTGCCTTCCCGGCCGTTCGTGCCGTTCTTGCCGTTCCTGCCGTGTCCGCTGCTCTCATCAGCACTCCTGGGGTAGCTGCGGTGCCGAGCCTTGTGCCAGGTCCTTAAGGACGCCTTGTGTGGGGCGCCGCGGCCCGCAAGCCGAGCTTTAGTCCGCACGCCGATGCTCGCCGGGACCAACCGTTCCGTGGAGAGGCAGAAAGATGGCAGCGGCTCATCGGACGCAGGTCTGTGTGGTGGGAGGCGGACCCGCCGGGCTCACCCTCGCGCTCGAACTGGCACGACGGTCCGTCGCGGTGACGGTGGTGGAGCAGAGCGCGCGCTTCGACCGCTCTTTCCGCGGCGAGTCGATCTCGCCCGACTCGGTCTGGCTGCTCGACCGGATGGGGCTCCTTGACAAGGTCCGTGACCAGACCCTCGAGACCCACCACATGGAGATCATGGAGAACGGGCGCACCGTCCTGTCCGCCGACTTCGCCGCGTTCGACCAGCCCTCCCCCTACCCCATGGAGCTGCCCCAGCCACCGCTCCTGACGGCCCTGACCGAGGAGGCATCGGCGCTCCCCGGATTCAAGTTGGTGCGCAAGGCCGCCGCCACCGGCCTGCTGCACGACGCGGACGGGCGGGTGGCCGGGGTGCGCTGCACGGGTCCCGACGGCCCCTTCGAGGTGCACGCCGCGCTCACCGTCGGGGCCGACGGGCGGTTCAGCAAGGTCCGTGAGATGTCGGGGCTCGCGTACGAGAAGACGCCCCTCGAGCGGGACTTCGTCTGGTTCAAGGTGCCGAGGCCCGCGGCCTGGGACGGACACACCTACCGGGTGCGGATCGTCGGCGACCGGCACGGCCTGTTCATCCCGACGGTGCCCGACCTGGTCCGGGTCGGCTTCAACATCCCCAAGGGCGGCCTGCGCGACATGCGCAAGGAGGGCGTCCGCGCCCTGCACGCCCGGATCGACGAGCTGGCGCCCGAGATCTCCACGGGCGTGCGCGACGCGGTCACCAAGTGGTCGGACACCTCGATGCTGGACATCTTCACCACGGTGGTTCCCCAGTGGTCCTGCCCGGGTCTGGCGTTGATGGGGGACGCCGCGCACACCCTCACCCCCGTGCTCGGCCAGGGCGTCAACCACGCGATCACCGATGCGGTGGTCCTGGCCCGGCTCACCTCCGAAGCGCTTGCGCACGGCGGAACGGGCGCGTCCCCGCACGCCGCCCTGGACGCGGCGACGCAACGCTTCCAGCAGGAGCGCGAGGCCTCCGTGGCCGTCGCGCGCACGCTGCAGCTGCGTCAGGAGCGTGCCTTCGCGCTCTCCGGCCGGCTCTCCCGCGCGCTGCGCCGAACCGTCTATCGCACGGTCGGCTCCAGCACCAGGGCGAAGGGGAAGATCTTCGCCCGCATCTACTACCCGCTCCAGGAGGCCGAGCGGACCCGGCCGCTCGACATCGCGCCCCTGCCGGTGCCCAGCGGGCAGTAACCGCCCTTCCCTCGTACCGCACACGCCCCCGACATCGATCCAGCCGATCCAGCCGATCCAGCCGATCCAGAAGAGGACATCACCATGGCCGTGAGCCCCGAAGCGCCCGACACGGCGCCCGAGTCCGCGCCGCAGGCAGCCGACGAGGCGCTCCCCTACCCGTTCGAGCGCGCGCCCGGTCTCCAGCAGTGCCCGATGTACGGGAAGCTGCGCGAGGAGGATCCGGTCGCGACGGTCCGCATGCCCAGCGGCGACAACGCCTTTCTCCTCACCCGTTACGAGGACGTCCGCACCGCACTCTCCGACCCGCGCTTCAGCAGGGCCGCCACGCTGGAACCGGGCGCTCCGCGGCTCGCCGCCGCGCCGCAGAACTTCAAGAGCCTGCTCAACATGGACCCGCCCGAGCACACCCGGGTGCGCAAGCTGGTCTCGCGCGAGTTCACCGCGCGACGGGTGGCGGGGCTGCGGCCGCGCATCCAGGAGCACACGGACGCGCTCCTGGACGCGATGGAGCAGAAGGAGCCGCCGGTCGACCTGGTGCCGGCCCTCGCCTTCCAGCTGCCCGTGACGGTCATCTGCGAGCTGCTCGGCGTGCCGTTCGACGACCGGGAGAAGTTCGCCGCCTGGTCGCGTGTCTTCCTTGCCACCACGTCGGTGACCAAGGAGGAGATGCTGGCCTCGCAGATCGCGCTGCGCGACTATCTGGCCCACCTCGTCGCCGCCAAGCGGCAGCACGCGGGCGACGATCTGCTCTCCGCGCTGGTCTCCATCCACGACGAGGACGGCGACCGGCTCTCCGAGGAGGAGCTGATCTTCCTCGGGATCAGCCTGCTGGTGGCCGGGCACGAGACCACCGTCAACCAGATCGCCAACAGTGTGGTGTCGCTGCTCACCCACCCCGAGCACCTGGAACGGCTGCGCAAGGACCCGGAGTTGATCGGGAACGCGGTCGAGGAGCTGCTGCGTCTGCACCCGCCGGGCGACGAGGCGCTGCTGCGCATCACGCTCGACGACGTGGAACTCAGCACCGGTCAGACGGTACCGAAGGGCAGCGCGGTCCTTGCGAGCCTCAGTTCGGCCAACCGGGACGGTGCCCAGTTCGAGAGCCCGGACGAGCCGGACTTCGACCGTCCGGTCAACCCGCACTTCGCCTTCAGCCACGGTCCGCACTACTGCATCGGCTCCGGGCTCGCCCGGGCCGAGCTGCAGATCGCGATCGGCTCCCTGGTACGGCGCTTCCCGACCCTGCGTCTCGCCGTGCCCGTCGATGAACTCCGCAGGCCGGAGGGGATGTTGGTGCACGGCATCAGTTCGCTTCCTGTCGCGTGGTGAACGCGATCGCACCGTGAACGCACCCATCAGCGCGCAGTGAGCGCACGAGGCAGGAGGAGCATGACCGGAGAGCTGACCGCCCAGGTCTGTGTGGTCGGCGGGGGGCCCGCCGGGCTGACTCTCGCCGTGGAACTCGCCAAACGTTCGGTGTCGGTGGTGGTGCTCGAGAAGAGCGCGACCTTCGACCGCTCCTTCCGCGGCGAGTCGATCTCGCCCGACTCGGTCTGGCTCTTCGACCGGCTCGGGCTGCTCGACCGCCTCGAGGGCGAGTACGTGCCGATGCGGCGGATGGAGATCGTCGACGGCGGGCGTGCCGTGCTGCGGGCCGACTTCGCCGATTTCCCCTATCCGCAGCCGTTCCCGGTGGAACTGCCGCAGCCCGCCCTGCTGTCCGCGCTCGCCGCGATGGGCGAGGAGCTGCCCGGCTTCACGCTGTTGCGGGCGTCGACGGCGGCGGGCCTCGTCAGGGACAAGGGCGGCCCGGTGACCGGGGTGCGCGCGACGACCCCGGACGGCGAGGTGACGGTGCGGGCGAAGCTGACCGTCGCCGCCGACGGCCGTTTCAGCAAGGTGCGGGCGCTGTCTGGGCTGCCGTTCACCAAGCTGCCGCTCGAGCGCGACGTGGTGTGGCTGAAGCTGCCGATGCCGGACGCGTGGGACGACGCCACGTACCGGATCAGGATCGACGGTGATCAGCACGGCCTGTTCATCCCGACCCGTCCTGACAGTGTGCGGGTGGGCTTCAACATCCCCAAGGGCGGTTTCAAGGAGCTGCGCGCGCAGGGTCTGCCCGCGCTGCACGAACGGATCGCCCGGCTTGCCCCCGAACTCGCCGACACCGTAAGGCGGTCGGTGCTGAGCTGGTCCGACGCCTCCATGCTCGACATCTTCACGACCGTGGCCCCGCGCTGGTCCATGCCGGGTCTGACGCTGATCGGCGATGCCGCGCATACGCTCACCCCCATCCTGGGACAGGGCGTCAACCATGCGGTGATCGACGCCGTCACGCTGGCCCCGCTCCTCTCGCATACGTTCGCGGAGGGCGGGGACGTGGTCGAACTGCTGCGGGCGAGCGAGGAGTTCCAGCTGGCCCGGGAGAAGTCGGTGAGCCGTTCGCGGAGTCTGCAGCTGCGCCAGGAGCGCCTCTTCGCCCTGCACGGCGCGGCCAGCGGCAGCTTCCGCCGGCTGCTGTACCGGTGCGTCGACGGAAACCGCTCGCTGAAGCGGCGCGCCCTCGCGGGCGCTTACTTCCAGTTGCAGCGGCCGCTCACCTCAGAGCGTCGAGCCGCTCTTGGAGCGCTGCGTTCATGGCGTGGAACTGCGGCAGCGTCTTCTCTTCGAGGTGCCCCTTCAGAAAGGGGACAGCGACCCCGGTGAAGCGCTCGGTCTGGGTGAACCGCACCCGGTCGGGGCCGATGCGCTCGATATGGAAACGGTGCTGACCGTCGGCGATCCAGCCGGGCTCCACCTTGCCGAGCCACTTGAGCTCCCGGCCGGGTTCGACCGTCTGGATCTCCGGCGTGAAGGTCGTGTCACCGCTTGCGTCGTGCATGCGGTTGCGCAGCGTGGCGCCCTCTTCGACCCGGCCGCTGTCGGAGGTCACCTCGGCGCTGGTGATGAACGGGTTCCACTCCGGATACTTCTCGAAGTCGGAGAGCACCCGCCACACTTCGTCGGGCGTGGCCCGCAGCTCCATCGAGGCGGTGATCCGCACGGGTTGGGTGTTCGTCCACACCGTGTAGCCGGTGAGGGCCACCGCTAAGACCAGGAGGCTGCTGAGTACGGGCCGCCTGCGGGGCCAGGACCGCTTCTTGACGGTCCCTTCGGCGGTGTCGTTCTCGGACACGTCGGATACGTCGGATGCGTCGGACACGGAGGAGCTCATGGTCAGGTCCCTTCCTCGTGGGGGGTACGGGCTCCGGCGAGCACCTGGTCGACGAGCCGGGACGCGTAGTCACCGTCGATGGGCTCGCCGGTGATGAGCAGCCGGTAATAGATGGCACCGGCCAACTCGTCGAAGATCACGCCGGGTTGGGCATCGGGCTTGAGATCTCCGCGCGCCCGGGCGCTTGCCAGGAGGGCGAGCGGCAGGGCGTTGCGGCGGGCGAAGAGGCCTCGTAGGGCCCCGCCGACATCGGTGTGACGGGCAGCGGCCGCGACGATCTCCGCGACCAGACCGGCCGAGCGGTCGCCCGGCTCCATGGCCCTGCCGACCCGGCGCATGCGGTCCAGGCCCGCCACGATGGCTTCGAGGTACGTCACCAGGTCGTGCCGGATGTCTCCGGTGTCCGTCACCGGCACCTCGTCCTGGATCTTGGCGACGACGGCGACGATGAGGTGGTCTCTGGTGGGCCAGCGCCGGTAGACCGTGGTCTTGGCGACCCCGGCCCGCTGGGCGACCTCGTCGATCGAGTAGCGGTCGTACCCACGGTCGACCAGCACTTCGTACGCCGCGTCGAGGATGCGCGCGTCGGCGCCTTCGGCACGGGGCCGGCCTCGTCTGGCTTCAGTAGTCATGACCGCGGTCCTCTGTCGCTTCCTTCGGGAGAACATTTCGATACGAGCATTTCGATACGCTCGTTTCGTATTCCAGGCTAGCGAGTGCCACGGACTTACGCAACGGGAGTATCGAAATGGCCGAGAAGAGCGGCCCGGCCCCGATTCCGAGGGCCGGGCCGCTTCGCTGCCGGGGGCGCGCACGGGCTACCAGGTGACCGGCACCCGGTCCAGGGCGTGGACCATCATCCCGGTGGTCATCCGCAGCTCGGAGGCGTCCTCGGCGAGCTTCAGCGTCGGGAAGCGCCGCACAAGGGTGCCCAGGACGATCTGCAGCTCGGCCCTGGCGAGCGCGGCGCCCAGGCAGAAGTGCGGGCCGTGGCCGAACGCGAGCTGGGCTGCGGCGGAGGGCCGGAAGGGATCGAATTCGGCCGTCGGGCCCTCGGTGAACCGGCGCTCGTCACGGTTGGCCGAGCAGATCGCGGCCAGCACCGCGCTGCCCTTCGGGATACGGGTGCCGGCGATCTCCACGTCCTCGAGCGTGACGCGCAACGGCCCGCCGTCACCGATGGGGTTGATCCGCAGCAGCTCCTCGACGGCGTGCTCCATCCGCTCCGGGTGCCCCCGCAGCGCCGCCAGGTGCTCGGGGTGCCGCAGCAGGGTCAGGACACAGGTGCCGATCATGCTGACGGTGGTCTCGTGACCCGCCACAAGGAGGGTGATCCCCATGGTGATCAGCTCCTGCTCGCTGAGCGAGCCCTCCTCGTCGCGCGCCGAGACGAGGGCGCTCATCAGGTCCCCGGCCGGCTCCTCGCGCTTTCGCTGCACCAGCTCGCCCAAGTACGTGACCATGGCGGTCCGTTGGGCCATCACCTCCTCCGCGGAGTGCGAGGTGAGCGAGACGAACGCGTCCGACCAGGCGCGGAAGCGGTCCCGGTCCTCGAAGGGCACGCCGAGCAGTTCACAGATGACCATGACGGGCAGCGGGAAGGCCAGGGCGGTGTTCAGGTCGACGGGCGGGGCGATCTGCTCCATCTCGTCGAGCAGCGCGTCCGTCAGCTCCTGGATGCGGGGGCGCAGATTCTGCACGCGGCGCGCGGTGAACTCCCGTGACACCAGCTTGCGCAGGCGGGTGTGCTCGGGCGGGTCCATGGTGAACAGGCCGCCGGCCATGGGGGGCGCGGAGGCGCTGAGCCGTGGGGCGCCGGGCTCGACGGTCGCCGCCCGGCTGAAGCGGGGGTCGGCGAGCACGGTGCGTACGTCCTCGTGGCGGCTGACGACATAGCCCTCGTCGCCGCTGGGCAGGCCGACGTGCGCGACGGGGCACTTGGCGCGCAACTCCTCGTACAGCGGCGGTACTTCCACGGCGGAGGGGCGGTGGAAGGGGTACTGGTGCTCCGGTCGGGAGCCTGGCGGAGTGTCCGTGTGCGGGCTCTGTCGGGTGTCCATCGATGTGCCTCCTGGGGAAGGAACCGTGGGTGCGTCGATCAGGGAGTGGCGGCGGGCACTTCGGGCTTGCTCCGCTCGTGTTCGATGGCGGGCACCGTGCCGCCGGAGGGGGCGGGGCCTTCGGGGGCCGCGGCCGGCGGCTCCATCCGGTCCAGGCGCAGCGCGGTGTGCAGCCTGCGCAGCGGCCCCGGCGCCCACCAGTTGGTGCTGCCGAGCATCGCCATCAGGGACGGCACGAGCAGGGCGCGCACGATGGTCGCGTCGATCAGTACGGCGAAGGCCGTGCCGAGGCCGAGCTCCTTGATGAAGACAAGACGGGACAGGCCGAGCGCGCCCAGGGCGAGGCAGAAGAGGACCGCCGCCGACGTGACGATGGGCCCCGTCCTCGCCAGACCCTCGGAGACCGCTGCCCGTTCGTCGAGGCCCGCCGCCTTGGCCTCCTTGATCCGGCCGAGCAGGAAGACGTTGTAGTCCGTGGAGAGTCCGAAGGCCAGCGCGAAGACCAGGACCGGAGTCGTCGTCTCGATGCCGCTCTGCGCCGCGAAGCCGAGGTTGCCGTCCTGGAAGACCCAGACCAGGAAGCCGAGCGCGGCAGCCGTGGAGAGGGTGTTCATCAGGAGCGCCTTGAACGGCAGGATCACCGAGCCGGAGAAGGCGAAGAGCAGCAGCAGGGTGATGACGGTGAGCAGCCCCACGGCCTGCGGGAGCCGGTCGCCGATGGACTCCTTCTGGGCCAGGAAGTCACCGGTCAGGCCGGTGTACCGGGCCGGGTGGGGTGCCTTGATGTCGCGTACGTCGGCGGCCGCGTCCTGCGCCTCGGTGCCGAGCGGGGCTCCGGTGAGGACGGCGTCGACCTCCCAGTGCCCGGCGTCGAGCCGGACGGGCTCCGCCACCGTCTCGACACCCGGCACCTTCGCGACCTTGTCGGCGTACGCCGCGAGACCGGTGCTGTCGTCGGTGTCCAGGACGATCTGCAGGGGCGAGGTGGCCGGGTCCTTGAAGTCCCTTTCCAGTTCGGCCGCGACGCGCCCCGCGCTCGTCTCGGTCGGCAGGGTCGCCGAGTCGGCGCCGGTGAACCGGATGCCGAGTACGGGCGCCGCGATGAGCAGCATGATGGCGGCGGCGACCACGGCGACGATGCCGGGGCGGCGCATCACGCCGGACGCGATGCGGTGCCAGCGGTTGCCCGCGGCCTCCTCGGCCGAGATGTCGCGCTGCCAGCGGCGCGGGGCGAGGGAGTTGATGCGCCGGCCGAGCACGGCGAGCAGCGCGGGAAGACCGAGCAGCGCGAAGAGCGCGGCCGCCACCACGGTGATGACACCGGCGAGGCCCATCGACCGCAGATAGGGATGCGGGAAGACCATGAGTGCCGCGAGCGCGGCGGCCACGGTCAGGGCGCTGAAGAGCACGGTGCGCCCCGCGGTCGCGACCGTGCGGCGCACCGCCTCCACCCCGGGCCCGTGCACCGCGAGCTCTTCGCGGTAGCGGGAGACGATCAGCAGTCCGAAGTCGACGGACAGGCCGAGGCCGAGGGCGAAGGCCAGGTTGAGCGCGCCCGTGGAGACGTTCATGAACAGCGTCGCGACCCGCAGCCCGGCCAGCGTCAGAAGCAGCGAGACCATGGCGCCGATGATCGGCACGAGCGCGGCCACGACGCCCCGGAAGACAAGGAACAGAAGGATCAGGATGAGCGGCAGCGCAAGCCCTTCGGCCTTCGCAAGATCCTTGTTGGAGACGTCCGCGACCTGGACGTGGCCGGGGGTCGGGCCGCCGATCCAGGCGTTGCCGCGCAGCGCGGGATCGTCCTCGATGGCCTGCTGGAGTTCCTTCTCCGCGTCGACCGTGGCGGACTCCTTCATCGGCGCGACGGCGCCGATGACGACGGTGCTGCGGGAGTCCTTCGAGACGAGCGCGGGATTGCTCGCCGATGCGTAGTCGACCACCTGGCGGACCTCGGGCCGGTCGCGCAGCAGTTTCACGGCAGCTGCCACGGAGGCCGGCGGGGTCTTCGCCTCGGGATCGATGGGGGCGTCAGTGCGCACGAGCAGGGCGTACCCCTGCTGGGCGTCGATGCCGGTGGCCTGCTCGATGACCTTGCGCGCGGCGACGTTGGGGCCACCCGGATCGTCGTAGTCGGACAGACCGTTGGTCAGCTTCTTGTCGACCGTCCCCCCGAAGAGGGCAGCGAGGACAGCGGCGAGCACGGCCAACAGCAAGCTGACGCGCCGCCTCGCGTGTAGTGCGGAGCCCAGGGCTGAGAACATTGGATCGTCACCTTCCGTCGGTGCGGCCAGTGTTCTGACGGGTGCTTTAGTCCCGCTGAAGGCGGTCGCCACAGACTGTGCGCGCCGGGCCGCGCGATCGGCACGCCCGGTCACGAACCGCTGTGACGGGAGACTGAGTTGATCGACAACATGTTCGTCATCGATGCCACGGTGCACCCCTACAACCTGGCCGAGGAGAACCTCAACCAGGCGCCGGGCGGCGGACCCGATCTGCACGCCTTCGCGCTGCGCGAGATGCTGTGGGGCATGCACGAGCGATTCGCGACGGAGGGCTCCGCCATCACGCGTGAGGCCTTCTGCACGGACTGGTCACCCGAGCTGCTCGCCCGGACGATGTTCACCGAGTCCGATGTGGACCTGGCCGTCAACCACCGGCTGCGGATCGACAGCGTCTTCCAGGACGGCCTGTGCAACGGCACCAAGAACCAGGTGCTCGCCGACAAGTGGCCGCAGCGCGTCATCCCGTACGCCGGGCTCAATCCGATGCTGGGCGTCGACGCCTGCATGCGGGACCTGCGTCAGCAGGTGGCCGACGTACCGGGCACGATCGGCATCAAGGTCTACCCGAACTCCGGCTCCCCTGACGCCAGTTGGCGCCTGGACGACCCCGAGTTCGACCAGCTCTTCGTGCTCGCCAAGGAACTCGGCATCAAGATCTTCGCCGTACACAAGATCATCCCCAATGGCCTGGTGCCCCTGAAGCCCTTCGGCATCGACGACCTGGAGACCGTCGCCATCCGCCACATCGACCTCTCCTTCGAGATCGTGCACGCGGGCCTCCCGCCGTTCGTCGAGGAGGTCGCGATGGCACTGATGCGGCTGCCGAACGTCTACGCCAACCTGGAGATCACCTCGGCGATCCTGGCTCACGGCATGGGGTACGTCGAGGACGCCCTGGCCCAGCTGATCTCGCTCGGCGGCGCCGAGAAGATCATCTACGCCTCCGGTGCGATGCACTTCCACCCGCAGCCCGTCCTGGAGAAGATGGCCCGCCTGACCTTCCCCGACCAGCTCCTCGAGCGCTACGGCATCGAGCAGATCACCCACGAGCAGCGGGCCGGGTTCCTGGCCGGCAACTTCGCCCGCATCGCCGGGATCGACCTGGCCGCCGCGGAGCAGGCCGTACGCGACGACGAGTTCGCCCGGGAGCGGGCGGCACACGGCGGCAACCGCCCGATGTGGTCCCACTGGCGCGCCACCCAGCCGGAGCTGTGGAACGCCGCGCCGGGAGCCGCCGCGTGAGCGCCCCGGCCGCGCCGACCGCGCCGGTGACGTCCACGGACGGGCACGTCGGACTCGACGGACACGTCGGACTCGACGGGCAGGTCGCCGAGGCGCTGCAGGAGGTGTACGACCCCTGCAGCCAGTCCTGGCAGCGCCCGATGAGCCTGGTCGACCTGGGCCTCGTCCGTGCTGTCGAGGTCGACGACGCGGGCCGGGCGCTGGTGCGGATCAGCCTCACCGCCCCCTTCTGCATGGCCGTTCCGGTCATCATGCGGTCGATCGAGCAGAAGGTGGGCGAGGTGCCCGGCGTCACGGGCGTCCGGGTGGAGCTCGACGGAGCCACCCTTTGGCAGCCGGATCTGATGACGGACCGGGGCCGGGAACTCCTGGCCGCCGCACGTGAAGGGGACCGTCGCACCCTGCCGCTGGTGTGAGACCTGGGGAACTGCCGAAGGCGGTCGAGCAGGCTGCGGTCGACCCGCACCACAAGGTCGCGCAGCCCGCTCGGCCGCTTCCGGGTGGCAGTCGGGCAACGCGAGGACCGGCACCGCCGGGGTCTCCGACGATGCCGGTCCTCGCGGAGCGGCGGCGCCGCTACACGGAAGCCGCCGTCAGTTCACCTGCGTCCATCGCCTGCGAAGCGATCCGCATCCGCGCGAATTCGAGGACCTGGTCGGTGAGGATCTCCAGCCTGCGGGTCGTCCGCGGATCGGCGCAGGCACCGTCGGGTGTGATGTCCGTGCCGGCCGGCACCACCACCCCCATCGGTACGGTCCAGCCCCGCAGCGCCTGAACGGACGAGCGGAGCGTGGCGAGGGCGGAGGCGCCCGCCACGTCGTTCCACGCCACGGTCAGGCAGCCGACCGCGCGTCCGTCGAGGTAGCAGGGCGTCTCCTTGGCCAGCGCCTCCGTGTGGTCGAGCGCGTTCTTCATCAGGCCCGACATGCCGCCGTGGTAGGTCGGGCTCGACAGGAGCACCCCGTCGGCCGAGCGCAGCGCGTCGAGAAGCCGCTGGGCGCGGGGCGACGGCCGGGTCATCTCCGGGTTGTAGAGGGGCAGTTCGAGATCAGGACCGGTCAGAAGCGTCACCGTGGCCCCGGCGAAGCGGGCCCGGCGGCAGCAGGACCGCAGCACCGCGGCCGACATCGAGGCGGACCGCAGCGAGCCGCCGACGGCGGCGATACGGATCGGGCGCATGGTGACTCCCGGGAGGAGGACGGATCAGGAAACGGTCACAGGCGGGTGGCCGCCGCGTCGGCCGCACGGACCGCGCTGAGCACGCTGGCGTCCGCGAGCAGTCCGGTGGGGCCCACCCAGTCGCCGGCCAGGAACACGCCGGGGATGCCGGGCACTCGCGCGCCGGGACGGCCCGCGAGTCCGCCGAACCGCGGCTGGGGCACGGCGCTCATCGTGGTCATGCGGGGCAGGAAGCGCTCGTGGACGAGCACGTCGCGCCAGCCGGGCTGGCAGCGGTCGAGCAGCCCGTACAGGCGGGCGCGGACCTGCGCGGGTGCGAGCCCCGCCCCGTCGTCGTACCGGGCCAGGTGCAGGACGGCGCCGCCGGGCGGCGCGACGCGCGACGCGCGGGAGAAGTCGGAGAGGTATACGGGGTCGTCCACGCCGAAGACCAACGCGCGGCCAGGATCCGGAAGTTCAGTGAGCGCCACGTCCAGACAGGCCGTGTGCAGGGGACGTCCGGACCCCGCGGCGAGTTCGGGGCGGCCGAGAAGCTCCGCGGCCACCCGTGGCGGCAGTCCGGCGACGACCACCGAGCGGCCGGTCACCGACGAGCCGTCAGCGAGCCGCACGCACGGCTTCTCACCGCCCTCCACCGCCACCGCCCGTGCCCCGGTGCGCAGTTCGACGCCGAGTTCCCGCGCCCGTGCGGCGAGTCCGTCGACCACGCTCCCCCAGCCGCCGTCGAGATAGCGCACACCACGGCGGACCTCGGCGAAGTGCGCGGTGAGGGCGTCCGCGGCGATCATCTCCGGGCGGCCCACATACGTACTGATGCGCAGGACGGCGAACGCGGCCTGCCGCGCCCGCTCCGTCGGCAGCCGCGCCGCGAGCCACTGGGCCGCATCGCTGCGGGCGAGCCGGGCACGCGTGCGGCACAGAGCCAGGAGCCGGGCCACGGCGACGCGTTCGCGCCGGGAGAGGAGCGCCGTGCGCAGCAGCGGCCCGGCGGCGGCGTATCCCGGGTGGAAGGCACCCTCGCGAAGGACCGAGGCGCCCGCGATGTCCGGCTCCCCTCCCTCGACCCGGACACCCAGCGCCCTCAACTCCCTCTCCGTGGCGCGATACAGGGCCCGCGGCCCGAAGTTGAGGGAGTACCCCTGGTGCTCCGTGGTGCGGGCCCGGCCGCCCGGCTCGCTGCCCGCTTCGAGCAGCAGCACACCGCGGCCGCCGGCGCCGGACGCGAGCTTGACGGCGGCGACAAGGCCCGCGATGCCTGCCCCGATCACCACGGCGTCGGTGCCGTGTGCCGTGCGGGGGTGCTCCCCTGAGCTGCTCACCGCGCCTGCGCCCCTGCCCCGGGGAGGATGAACGGGAAGCCGTGGCCGTGCAGTTCGCGCGCCGAGTCCGTCACGGCCGTGGTGATCGCCTCCAGGTCCTCCTCGCTGTGCGCGCCGCCGGTGAACAGCATCGGGAGGCTCAGCGTGTAGAAGCCGCGCTTGCGCAGCATCAGGGTCAGCAGGAAGAACGCGATGGGGTTCACCGATCCGGCGAACGTGCGGTAGTCGTCGTAACTCTCGTGCTCCAGGAAGCCGAACGACCCGATGAAGTCGCCGAACCCGACGAGGCGCAGCGGAATGTCGGTCTCCGCGCGGAAGTCCGCGAGCCGCCGCTGGATGCCGTCGACCTTGGCCCGGGTCTCGGTGTAGTACGTGTCCCGCTGCTCGTGGAGCAGGCTCAGGCTCGCGTACGAGGCGCTCAGCGCCAGGTGGTTGCCGACGTGCGTGGTCTGGACGCAAGTTTTGCGGCCGATGTCGGTCAGCGGAAGACCGGAGCTCTGCGTGTGGTCCAGGAGCGCGGCCCGGCCTGCGACGGCGGACAGCGGGATGCCGAGTCCGCTGATGACCTTGCCGAAGCAGTAGAGGTCGGCCTCGATGCCGAAGTGCGCGCCCGCGCCACCGGGACCGTACCGGAATCCGGTGAGCACCTCGTCGAGGATGAAAGGGACGCGCAGCCGGCGGCAGGACTCGGACACGGCGCGGATCAGCGGAACGGTGTGCTCGGCGAACGGGAAGGACGAGGAGACGGCCTCGCCGAGCACACAGGCCAGCTCGTCCTTGTGCTTCTCGATGAGTTCGAGGGCGACGACCGGGTCGTTGGGCAGGACGAGCAGGTCGCGCGGGTCGGCGTTCGGCACACCCGTCAGCGCGGAACGGGGCTCGACCGCCCCGTCGCCCTCGATGCCAGGGAAGGGGTGGGCGGGGTGGCCGTGGTACCAGAACGCGGTGTTGTGCATGCCCAGTTCATGCACCCCGTGGAGGGAGCCCTCGAACTTGGCGACCATGCGCCGGCCGGTGTGCGCGCGGGCCAGGCGGATCGCGGCCGCGGTGGCGTCGGTGCCGGAGTTGAGGAAGGCGAACTTCTCGCAGTGCGGCACGAACTCCTTGAGGAGGTCGATGAGCCGCTCCTCGACGGGATGGCAGTATCCGTTGCCGGTGGTGGCCGCCAGCTGTTCGCGTACGAAGTCGACGACCGGCTCCGGGCTGTGCCCGTGCAGGGCCTGGGCGCCGAATCCCAGATGGCAGTCGATGTAGGTGTTGCCGTCCACGTCGGTCAGGCGGCTGCCGTGGGCGCCGGTCACCACCAGCGGGAACTGCGGCGCGTGGAAGGGCCAGAAGGCGTGGTTGGTGACGTCGACCTGGCGCAGCCGCTCGGCCGCCGCGATGGATCCCGACTGCCGTTCGGTCAGCTCGGTGAACAGGTCGATCAGCCACGGTTGGGTGAGCAGGTCCGCCACCAGGGACTCGATGGGAGCGCCCGGTTCGGCCGTTGTGGTCATCGTGCTCTCCAGGGTCGTGGGGTGCGGGTCACAGGGGGCGGGTGGCGCGCAGGACGCCGTAGCGCATCACGCCGCGGTCGTAGGCCTGCTTCATCAGGGGTACGGAGTTGAGGAAGCGGAAGATGTCCATTCCCTTGGCCCTGACCAGCTTCCACACCACGGAGGGGTCGCGGACCACGGGCTTGACGATGTCGCTGGAGAGCTTCCAGGTGTCCCACACCCGCTCCGACCAGTCGTCGGTGCGGATGCCGGTGAAGCCGAGGCCGTCCGCGAGGTCGCGGTACTGGTCGAGCGGCAGCACGTGGGAGACCACGAAGTCGCGGTAGATGCGCCCCATCAGCCTTGTCTCGTCGGCGGTGAGGCTGTCGTCGCGGGCGCACCAGGTGGCGACGAGCAGGGTGCCGCCGGGCTTGAGTACCCGCAGGCACTCGGCGAGGAAGGCCCGCTTGTCCGGCATCAGCTCGCAGCTCTCCAGGGCCCATACGACGTCGAAGGTGCCGTCGGCGTAGTCGGTGTGCAGCGCGTCGACGAGCCGGAAGGTGGTGCGGTCGGTGACGCCGCCCTCGGCGGCCTTCGCCTCGGCGCGCGTGATCTGCTCGGCGCTGATCGTGATGCCGTCGACCCGGCAGCCGAGGCGCTGGGCGAGGTGGACGGCGGAGGCGCCGATGCCGCAGCCGGCGTCAAGGACCCGGCTGCCCTCGGGCAGCGGACCGAAGCTCATCAGTTCCTCGACGAGGCGCACCTGGGCGGCGTGCCTGCCGGGGTCGGGTTCGTCCTTCGCCCAGTAGCCGTGGTGGATGTGCTCGCCCCACAGGTCCTCGTACAGCTCGATCAGGCCGTCGTAGTGATCCTTGATGGCGGCGTGCAGATCGGGCGTCGCCCATCGGGGCTGCAGTGCGCTGGTCATGGCGGGTCCCATCGGATCGGGGAGCGGGTTCAGAAGCGGACGAGCGCGGACTCCATGGTCAGGCCGGGCCCGAAGGCCATGAGTACGGCGTGCTCGCCGGGCTCCGGGCGGCTTTCGCGCAGGATGCGCTCCAGGATGAGCAGGATGGTGGCGGAGGAGCAGTTGCCGTTCTCGGCGAGCACGGTCCGCGAGGGGCCCAGCTGACCGGGGGTCAGCGCGAGCTTCTCCCCCACGAAGTCGATGATCTTCGGTCCGCCGGGGTGGACGCCCCAGTGCTGTACGTCGCCGGTGTCAAGGCCGTGCGGGGCGAGGAGCCGCTTCACGAACGGTTCGATGTTCTCGGCGAGGTAGAAGGGGACGTACGGCGACAGCGTCATGCGGAACGCCGTGTCCTCGATGTGCCAGCTCATCGCTTCGAGGGTGTCGGGGTGGGTCTCGGTATGGGTGCCGAGGAACACCGGCCCCTGCCCGTCGGTGTCGCTGTCGGCGGCGGCGTCGTCGGCGCCGCCGAGGAGCATCATCGCTCCCGCGTCCCCGAACAGGGCGTTGACCACGGCCTGTTCGGCGGTGAACTCGGGCCGTTGGTGCACCGAGCACACCTCGCCGCAACCGGCGAGCACCAGCTCGCCGGGGCGTGCGGCGAGCGCGTCGAGGGCGGTCTTGAGCACGTTGAACGCCGCGTAGCAGCCCATGTGTCCGATGAAGGTGCGGCGCAGGTCCTGCCGCAGGCCGAACTCCTTGGCCAGGACGATCTCGGGGGTCGGCCCCGCGTACCCGGTGCAGCTGGCCACGACGAAACTGCCGACCCGCTCGCGGGCTCCGGGCCCGGCCGCGTCGAGCACACCGCCGACGGTCTGCCGGCCCATGGCGAGGAAGTGCTCCTGCCAGGCCTCCATCCGGGCCTTGATGGGCGGGTAGCCGTCGCGGTAGGCGGTGCGCGGGTCCCAGGCCATGTGCCTGCTCGTCACGCCCGAGCCGCGGAAGATCTCCTCGGCCTGCGGGACGGTCTCGAACATCTCCCGGTACCGCTCGTCGAAGGCGCTCTGCTGCGGTACGAGAGTCGGCGGGACCGCGGTGCGCAGCGCGAGCAGCCGGCCCGCGCTCATCCCGTCACCCCGGCGACGGCCGACCGCTCCGCCCGCTCCTTGATGGCGTCGAGGAAGCCCTCGGTGACCTTGTCGCTCTGCTGCCGTGCGAAGGGCTCGACGAGCGGCAGCACCACGGGGGCGATGTCGACGTCGGCCTCGGAGCGGGTGTCGATCTCCAGGTAGGTGGTGCCGGGTGTGGTGCCTGGCTGGGTGCGGAACTCGCCCCAGGAGCGGAAGTTGTGGTCGCCGACCGGCGTCCAGCTGATCCGGGCCGGGTCGGCGGTGTCGAAGCGGGTGCGGTGGTCGGGGGTGTGGCTGACCGCGCCGTTGGAGATGGTCTCCAGGCGGTAGTGGTAGATGCCGTCGCCCTCGTCGGTGAGGGTCTCGACGCCGGGCATCAGCAGACCGCAGGTGACGAGGTCGAGCAACAGGCCCCGCACGGCGTCCGGTTCGGCCCGGACCTCGATCCCACGGGTGCTGGCGGAACGTATGGAGACCATGGCGTCCTTCAAGGTGTCTGGATGGCTCAGGAGGTCTTGGTGGCGTGGCCGATGTAGCTGGCCGAGAGGTCGCCGGTGAGGGTGAAATCGCCGAGCCTGCGGTGGCGCAGCAGACCGGGCAGGAGTGCGGGAATCGGGCGTGCGGGGCCCAGGCCGTGCAGTTCACCGAGTCCGAGCCCGTGCCGGGCGAGGAGCACGGCGAGCTCGGCGGGGCGGATGAACATCCGCCAGTTGTGCGTGCCGGGCTGGATGATCCGCAGCAGCTTCTCGGCGACCAGGATGAGCAGCAGATAGCTGCGTACGGTGCGGTTGACGGTGTCGAAGAGGAGCACGCCGCCGGGTACGAGGAGCCGTTCGATCTCGGCGAGGGCCGCCGGTACGTCGTGGAAGTGCTCCAGGACGTCGGAGGCGACGACCGCCTCGGCGCAGCCGTCCGGAAGCCCGGTGCCGTAGGCGGAACCGACCCGGTAGGTGACCGGGACGCCGGTGGCGGCCGCGTGCCGCCGAGCGGCGTCGATCGTGCCGGGTGACAGGTCGATGCCGGTCACCCGGTAGCCACGGGCGGCGAGGTTCTCGGACACCAGGCCGCCGCCGCAGCCGAGGTCGACGACGCGCAGTTCGTCGCGGGGCCTGCCGGGGAAGTGGGAGCGCAGGACGCGGTCGAAGTGGCCGGTGCGGGCGCCGTTCATCTCGTGGAGGGCGCGCAGCGGACCCTCGGGGTCCCACCAGCCGTCGCCGACCTCTTCGTAGTAGTCGTTGTCGATGCGGTGTTCGGTGGGGGCGGTCATCACACCCACCTCGGGGTCTCGACGGGGCTGATGCCGAGCGCGGCCTTGCCGATGTACTCGCGGGCGAGGTCGTTGGTGAACGGCAGCAGGGGTCCTGCCTTCACGTCGCGCCAGATCTGGCCGATCCGGGAGCCCTCCCGGATGCCGGAGCCGCCGATCACCTCGAAGGCGGTCGCGACGACGTGCTCGGCCTCGTTGGTGATGAAGTACTTGGGGATGCAGGTGTCGGCGACGAAGGCGGGCAGATCGTCCCCCGCGTCGACGTGCCGGGTCGCGTACTCGGTGAGCAGGGCGTCCATGGTGGCCAGGGACGAGCGCATGCGGGCGACGGCGAACTGGATGCCGGGCAGCTTCGCCAGATCGGCGACCGCCGTGGTGGAGCGGCCGCGGGTGCGTTCCACGGCCAGCTCGTACGCGCGGTGCGCGAGGCCCAGGAAGACGGCGGCGAAGCAGTAGTGGCCCCACTGCTGACGGGCCATCACGAAGAGTGGGGTGAGCCCGTCGGGGAAGACCGAGTCGTCCGCGCTCACGTGCAGCGAGGTGAGGGCGATCGAGTGCGATCCGGTCATGGGGAGCGCGAACCCGCTCCAGGGGGCGGTCACTTCGACACCCTGCTCGGGCTTCTCTACGAAGAACGCGGCGAGGTTGAACGGCGGCTCCAGGTGCGCGTCGTCAAGGCCTGCCGTGACGACCAGGTGGGTCGCGGCGTCGAAGCCGGTGGCGAAGTGCTTGAGCCCGTCGAGGACGAAGCCGTCACCCTCGCGGCGCGCGACGGTGGAGGGCCGCACCCAGTTGCCGCCCGAGCCCTCGTCGGTGAACGGCCCCACGATGAAGGCCCCGTCGCGGACCGCGGAGAACATCCGCTCGCGCACGGCGGCGCTCAGGTCACTGCGCATGGAGCCGGTCAGTACGGCGTGGATGGCGAGGGTGAAGGCGGTGGATCCGCAGCCGCCCGCGATGATCCGCAGGAGCAGGGTGTTCTCCTCCAGGGTCGCCTCGAACCCGCCCATTTCCTCGGGTACGTTGACGGCGGTGATCCCCGACTCGATCAGGTCACGGATGTTGTCGGCGACGAACTCCCCCCTGTCGTAGTTCTGTTCGGAGCGTGCGGAGAACTTCTCGGCAAGCTCCTGTGCCGTGGCGCGTAGTTCCTGCCACTGGGCGTCCCGTGTCACGGGCGTGCTTTCGACGGCGGTCATGCCGCTCATCCCTCCCATCGGGGCTCGGCGAACACGGGCACACCGAGCGCGTGCTTGCCCGACCACTCGGCGGTGACGTCGGAGTTCGGCGGTACGAGCAGCCCGGCGACCACGTCGCGGTACATCCGCTGCAGCGGGTGGCCGGAGAGCAGCGCGGAGCCACCCTGTACCTGCATCGCGAGCGTGACGACCTCGTGGGCGAGGCGGCACACGCTGTTCTTCATGACGCTCATCTCGATGTAGTGGCCCAGCGGATCGGCGGCCACGGCGTCGTCGTGATCGGCACGCACCGCCTGGTAGAGGTGCGCCTCGGCGGCCGCGTAGCGGGTCCGCATCTCCGCGACCCGGAACTGGACTCCCGGCAGATGCGCCACGGTCCGGTCCAGGACGTGCAGGGTCCGGCCGCGCTGTTCGCGTACGACGAGGTCGAGGGCGCCGCGCGCGATCCCGAGGAAGACGGAGGCGAAGCTGCACCACGCCCAGTGGACGCCCTGCATGAACATCAGGGGCAGCGCTCCGGGTTCACCGACCATGCGGTCCGCGGGGACGAAGAAGTCTTCGAGCGCCAGGGAGTGGCTGCCGGTGGCCCGCATGCCCGCTGCGTCCCACTCGCCGGTGACCCGCACGCCCCGCTCGGGCTTGGGGGCCAGGAAGCCCACCGGCTGCGGCAGGCCGCGGTCGTCGGTGAGCGCGGCGGAGAGAAAGAGGAGGTCGGCCGCGGGGAATCCGGTGAAGAAGCCCTTGCGGCCGTTGAGCAGATAGCCGCCGGGCACGGGCTCGGCCTTGGTCGTGGGATGCCACCAGTTGCCGCCGACCCCGGGCTCGCTGAAGCCGCCCGCGATGACCGCGCCGTCGTCCACGATCGACCGGTAGGCGCGGGTGGCGGCCTCGCCGCCGATGCCGGCGATCATCGCGATGCCGTGGACGTGCATGTTGACCGCGAAGGCGGTGTTGGCACAGGCCGCGGCGAGCGTCTGCTGTGCCCTGCACAGCTCTTCGAGGCTCGCGCCGCCGCCTCCGTGCTCGGGCGGGACGGTCATCGACATGTATCCGGATGCGACCAGCTCGTCGATGTTCTCCTGGGGGAAGGAGCCGTCGCGGTCGTGGCCGGCGGCGCGCTCCGCGAACGTGCCGGCCAGTTCGGTGGCGAGGGCGACCGCATCCGTGCGCGCCGGGGCCGTGGTGGTGGTCATCACCGGCTCCCCGCGGCCACGGGCTCCGGCGCGTCGGCCGGGACCATGCGGTCGAGGTAGCGCACCAGGCTGCCGACGGTGTCGCCCTCGGCGCGGGTCGCGGTCGCCAGCCAGCCGGCGATGTGGACGTCCCCGAAGCAGTCCCTGATGCGTTCGAAGGTCTCCGCGAGCTCGACGGAGTCCATACCGAGATCTCCGGTGAGTGCGGAGCGGTCGGTGACCGTGCGCTCGGCGATCTCGGGGCGTACGGCGATGAGCTGCTGGATGAGCATGATTCGGATGGCCTGAGCCCGCTGCTCGTGCACGTGTACTCCCCAAAGCCGAAGAATCTGTTGCCTGTTGCGGCCGATCGTTCTCCGGGGCGCTGAAGGCTCGCTTGCGCCTGGGTTATGGCTTCTTATACGGACAAACAGACGCGGTGAGGGGCCGGTGCGGGGGACGTTCGCCCCGCACCGGCCCCTCACCCCTGCCAGGTGGTCCGCCGGTCACCCCACCGCGGTCTGCCGCTCGCGCACGGCGGTGACCAGCTCCCACAGCGAGGCGGGAGTGTCGAAGACGCCGGGCGCCAGATCGTCGTCGGGGATGCTGATCCCGTAGGCGCCCTCCAGCTGGATCAGCACCTCCACCATGGCCAGTGAGTCCAGGCCGACGGCCTTGAGGCCGATGTCGGGCGTGAGGCCGCCCTGTTCCGCGATCCGCGGCAGCGCCTGGCCGAGAAGTTCCTCGTATGTCGGATCCCACGGGACGCTCATGTCAGCTCCTTCGCTTGGTCGGTGTCCTTCGCGTTCCGTGCGCCGGGCACCTCGTCGATCTCCTGGCGGTGCAGGCTCAGCCGGGACGCCGAGAGCACCCGCTCCCCGCGCACCACGACCTCGGCGGGTGCCGGGTGGCCGAGGAATCCGAGCAGGCTGGCCGAGAGGCCGTACGCACCGACGTTCGGGAACTCCAGTACGGCGCCGGGGCGCACCCCCGCGAGGTCCACATTCCGGCCGAGCAGGTCCGCCGGAGTGCACAACGGGCCTGCCAGCGTGGTTCGTCGGGGCTCCTCGCCGGGCGTGGTGCGCAGCGGCCTCGCGCTCATGGGCAGCAGTCGGCCGAGGCCCGAGAGGCCGCCCAGGTGGTTGATCCCGGAGTCGAGCACGGCATACCGGGTGCCCCGGCTGTCCTTGACGTCGGTGACGGTGCACATCAGGCGGCCGCTGTCGCCGACCAGATAGCGGCCGGACTCGAAGGCGATCACCGGAGCGCCGTCGCGCCAATCGGGCAGCGACTCGTCGAGCGCATCCGTCACGGCGGCCCGCAGCCCCGGATAGGTCGGGCGCTCGCCGGGCACGGCGTACGGCGCGGCGAACCCGCCTCCCAGGTCGACGAGTTGGAGCGGGATGCCGAGCTTGTCGCGCAGCTCGGCCGCCGTCCGGATGCTCTGTACGATCTCGGCGCGCAGCCCCTCCTCGTCCCTGGCGTTCGTGAGCGGGAAGAAGTGCAGCCCCACCACCCGCGTGCCGGGTACGTCGAGCCGCTCGGGCTCGGCGAACAGGCCGTCCAGGTCGAAGCCGAACTGTGAGGCGCTGCCGGTCATGCGCAGTCCGGCGCCGCCGGGCGCGCCGGCCGCGTTGATCCGCAGGACACACTCGGCGCGCGCCCCCTGCTCGTCGGCGGCCGCCCCGATCCTGGCCAGGTCCCCGAACGACTCGGCGGAGAAGTGCCGTATGCCGTGGTGCACCGCCTCCACCAGCTCGCCCGGCGTCTTGCCCGGCCCGGAGTACAGCAGTTCACCCGCCGGGCAGCCCGCCCGGAGCGCCGATGCCAGCTCGCCGCGCGAGGTCACCTCGGCGCGTGCGCCGAGGGTGCGCAGCTCGGCGACGAGGGCCGGGTGCGGGTTGGCCTTGAGGGAGTAGTAGATGCGGGAGGACTCGGGCAGCGCCGAGCTCAGGTCCTGGTGGGCGCGGCGCACCCGGTCCAGGTCGTACACGTAGAGCGGGCTGCCGTAGCGCTCCACCAGGTGCTCGGTGAAGTCGTCCGGCACGGCCGGTTCGACGAGGGGGTCATCGGCGGTCAAGGGAACCCTCCCGCAGATAGCTCTTGAGCTGCTTGCGATCCGTCTTGCCGTTGTTGGTCAGCGGCAACTCCCGCAGCACATGGATGAGTTCGGGCACCTTCGCCTGTTCGAGACGCTGGGTGAGCCGCTCGATGACCTGCTCCACCGTCAGCTCACCCACGACGAAGAGCACCATGTCGCGGTCGTCCTCGGGCACGAGAAGTGCCGCCGCGTGCACGCCGTCCACGTCGAGCGCGGCCGCCTCGATCTCGATGGCGCTCATCCGCAGGCCGCGCCGCTTGAACAGATCGTCCCGCCGCCCCTGGAAGTACAGATGGCCGTCGGCGTCCAGCCAGCCGTAGTCACCGGTGTGCAGGGTCAGCGTGCCGTCGTCGGCCACGCGGAAGCGCTGCGCGGTCTGTTCCGGCGCACGCCAGTACCCGGCCATGACATGCGGGCCGCGCGCGGCGATCTCGCCGATCTCGTGCGGCGCGAGCGGCCTACCGTCGTCGTCGAGTACGAGGACTTCGGTGCCCGGCAGGGCGGGCCCGACCGATCCCGGCTTGGCCACGTCGCCGTCCGGTTCGAGGATGGTGATGCGCTTGCACTCCGTGGTGCCGAACATCGGGACGATCCGGGCGCCCGGAAAGCGTTCGCGCAGGGTGGCGATGAGCGGTGCGTTCAGCGCGGCACCGGTATTGGTGAACATCCTGATCTTTGTGGGGCGTTGGTCGCGCGCGGTGAGCTTGACGAGGATCTCGCCGAGCGAGGGGACGAGCGGCACGATGGTGGCGCCGTGCTCACGGGCGTACCCCAGGAGCCTTGCGTGCTCGTCGGCGTCGGAGAGCAGCAGCTCGGCGCCCGCGAGCGCGGAGAGCAGCGCCTGGTAGAGGCCGTAGTCGAAGGAGAGCGGCACGGCGGTGAGGACCACGTCGCCGTTCTCGTAGCCGAGGCGGGCCGCGATGGCGCGGGCCGCGAAGGCTACCGGGGCGTGCGGGCAGGCCACGGCCTTGGGCGCGGCGGTGGACCCCGACGTGTAGATCAGCAGGGCGAGCCGGTCGTCCGGAACGGGCGGTGCGGGTCGCGTGTCGATGGGTCCGGACGGCGTGAGGTCGACCTCGTCGGCCACCACGACACGGGCCCCCGCCGGCCACGGATGGCCTTCGGCGCCCTCGCGTTCGGCGGCGGTCGTCACGATGAGCGCGGGCTCGGAGTCCGCGAGGACCGCAGTGAGGTGGAAGGTGCGCATCGCGGGGCTGATGGGCACGAACACGGCGCCGTGGCGCCACGTCCCGTACAGCATCGCGAGGAACGCGCGTGTGCTGCCGGTACGGGCGAGCACCCGGTCGCCGGGGCGGATGCCGAGTTCGGCGAGGCGCTGCGCGAACCCACGGGCAGCGGCGTCGAGTTCGGCGTAGGTCCAGACGCCCGTGCGGTCGCGGACGGCGGGGGCGGCGGGCGTGGCGGCCGCGGCGCGGCCGAGGAAGACCTCCGCCGCGTTCTCCACCTGGCTGCTCACGAATGTGTCCTTCATGACGCCTCCCCGGAGCCGGAACCGGAACCAGTCGCGGTCCGGGCAGCCCACGCGGGCTGCTCGGTGATCTCCAGCACGGCGCAGGTGCAGCTGAATCCGGAGCCGCTGCCGACGAGCAGGACCTTGTCCCCGGCCGTCACATGGCCCTCGGCCACCAGGTGGTCGAGCCCGGCGAACTGGTCGCCCGCTCCCAGGTGACCCACTGTGCGGGCGAAGTCCCAGCTGGACTTGGCGAGCGGGATGCCGAGCACCTGCATCTGCCAGTCCATCCGGCTGCGGCCGCCGGCCGGCACCACCACCCGCGCGATGTCGTCGAGGTCCGTGTCGGCGTCGGCGAGTACGGTGGCGACGACCTCCCGCACGACGCGCGTCACCCGCTCCGTGGCGACCCGGAATCCGCCGTTCGTCGTCGCGATGAAGTGCTCGACGCGGCCCGCCAGATCCAGGGGTTCCCCGCTCGGCAGCGGCCGGAAGCCGGGCCCCCTGACCACCGCCTCCAGGGAGTTGTCCGCGCCCGACGCGGTGGACAGGAGCTTGGCGAAGCCGGACCTGCGCGAGAGCAGCAGCGCGCTCGCCGCGTCTCCGTAGACGAACCCGGGCTCGCTGCTCCACCTCTTGATCAGCGGCTCACCGAAGCGGTCCGCCGTCGTCACCATCGCCGCGGCGGTCGGCGGCCCCGACTGCACGTGCCGTGCGGCCACGTCCAGGGCGCCGAGGCCCGCGTTGCACTCCTGCTGGAGGCCGAACGCGGGGATGTGCCGTCCCAGGGCCTGACCGGCGACGTACGAAGCGGCGGGCCACATCTCCACGCCCTGGAACCAGATGCTGGTGTGCACCAGGAGCTCCACGTCCTCGGCGTCGAGGCCCGAGCGCTTGAGCGCCGTGGTGGCCGCCTGAACCGCCATGTCGGGCGGGTTGACCTCATCGTCCGCCACGACGACCGAGAGCAGGTCGTCGGACGCGCACTGCTCGGGGTCGTACCGACCGCTCTCCACGGCGGACTGTGCGGGAACCGGCTCCGGCAGCCAGACTCCCGTGCCCGCCACATGAACGCCTTTCCAGCGCATGATCCTCCCATCGTCGGTGACACCATCCGCCGGCACGACAACCGCACCTGGGATGCGCCTCGGTGATAGTCGGCGCGGCGGCTTTGGCCCTGCTAAAGGAAGCGCCCCGGTCCGCGCGCACAAGCGGGGCTACAGCGGCGGGCCGGACCCTGGCCTCGGCGCCGGCGCGCCCGATGCGTGCCCGCGCCCGACGGCGACGGAGGGATCCCGATGCAGGAGACCGCAGCACAGGGCGCACCACGGGCGCCGACACCCCGGGCGGACACCGGGCCCGACCCACGGCGCTGGTGGATCCTGGCCGTCCTCTCCCTCGCACTCTTCGTGATCATCCTCAACAACGGGCTCCTGAACGTCGCGCTCCCCCAGCTGATGCGGGACCTCGACACCGGAGTCCGCGGCACGCAGTGGATCGTCGACGGCTACGCCCTCGTCTTCGCCGCGAGCCTGCTCACCGCGGGCACGCTCTCCGACCGCTTCGGCCGCAAGCGGGCGACGCTGCTCGGGGCCGCCCTCTTCGGGGCCAGCTCCTTGGTGGCGATCACCGCGTCCGGGGCGGGCCAACTCATCGCGGCGCGCGCCGTGATGGGCTTGGCCGCCGCGTTCGTGATGCCCGGCACGCTGTCGATCCTGGTGGACGTCTTCCCCAAGGAGGAGCGGGCCTGGGCCATCGGCGTCTGGGGGAGCACGTCCGCCCTGGGGGTGGCCGCGGGCCCGATCGTCGGCGGCGCGCTGGTCAGCCACTACTGGTGGGGGTCGGTCTTCCTGGTGAACCTGCTGCCGGTCGTGGTGGTGCTGGTCGCCGGTGCGCTGCTGCTGCCCGAGTCATCCGATCCCACGCCGCGCCGGGCCGACCCGGTGGGCGAGCTGCTCGGCGCCGCCGCGATGGCCTGGCTCGTGTACGGGGCGATCCACGCGGCGGGC
>NZ_BAAAUG010000111.1:0-64421 GCF_039533825.1 Streptomyces rectiviolaceus | reverse complement strand
CCCGTGCCCCCAAGCGGGCACCCTCCCGGCCCGCGACGCCCGCCCCGCCCGCGTACGACCTGCGCCAGGGCCAGCCGGACGCCGCCTCCTTCCCGCGCGCCGCCTGGCTCGCCGCGGCCCGGCGCGCCCTCAACTCCGCGCCGAACGAGGCCTTCGGGCCGGGTGACCCGCAGGGGCGTGTCGAGCTGCGCAGGGCGCTCGCCGGCTACCTGGGGCGCGCCCGCGGGGTGCGCACCGACCCGGAGCGGATCGTGGTGTGCTCCGGGTTCGCGCACGGCCTGCGGCTGCTGTTCGGGAGCGGGGGAGGCGGGATGCTGCGGGGGCCCTTGGCCGTGGAGTCGTACGGCCTCGGCTTCCACCGCTCGATCCTCGACACCGCGGGCGTACGCACGGTCCCGCTCGGCCTCGACGAAAAGGGCGCCCGGATCGAGGAGTTGACCGACGGTCAGCGGATCCGTGCGGTCCTGCTCACGCCCGCACACCAGTTCCCGACCGGCGGCCCCCTGCACCCGACCCGGCGCGCGGCGGTGATCGACTGGGCGCGCACGCAGAACGGCCTCGTCCTGGAGGACGACTACGACGGCGAGTTCCGCTACGACCGGGAGCCCGTGGGCGCCGTACAGGGTTTGGATTCCGAACGCGTCGTCTACATGGGCTCGGTCAGCAAGAGCCTCTCCCCGGGGGTGCGTCTGGGGTGGCTTGTTCTGCCCGAACACCTCATCGACGGAGTGCTCGCGGCGAAGGGCGAGCGGGAGGCGTGGGCCAGTGTCATCGACCAGCTCACGCTCGCCGATCTCATCGAGTCGGGGCATTACGACCGGCACATCCGCCACATGCGTCAGCGCTACCGCCACCGCCGTGACCAGCTCGTCGCCGCCCTGGCCACGCACGCCCCGCACATCAGCCCGACCGGGGTCGCCGCGGGCCTGCACGCCGTCCTGCGGCTGCCGCCCGGCACCGAACAGTCCACGGCGAAGGCGGCAGCCTGGCAGGGCCTCGCACTGGAGGGCCTGGCCGATTTCCGCCACCCGAAGGCCACGATGCCCGCGCCCGACGGCCTGGTCGTCGGCTATTCCACGCCGCCGGAGCACGCCTACGGGGCGGCGCTCGAGGCCCTGTGCAGGGCGTTGCCACCCGGCTGATCCTCAGGGGGCTTCAGGAGGCCACCGAGGGGGTTCCGGGGAGGGCAAGGGGCTTCAGGGAGTTCAGGCCGTGACGAGCGGCGTGTCCTCGCGCCACTTGAGGATCTTGTCGAAGCTGATCACCGTGCCGCCCCTGCCCCCCGGCTTGTTGCCGAAGTGCACATGATCGGCGAGCTCCTGGATGAGATACAGCCCTCGTCCGTGCTCGGCGGTGTCGGATGCGGGCTGCGCGACGGGGACGAATCCCGGGCCGGAATCGGCCACTTCGATGCGGCACTTCTCGCCGTCGAGGTACGCCGTCACCCGATACGCCCCGGCCGCTCCCTCGGGGAACGGCGCCCCACCATGCTCGACCGCGTTGGCACAGGCCTCGCTGAGAGCCACCGACAGGTCGTACGAGACATCCGGGTCCACCCCCGCGGTCTCCATCGTGCCGATCAGCAACCGGCGGGCCAGCGGGACGCTCGCAGCTTCGCGCCGCAAATGGAGAGACCACCACATGCTCATGCTCCAGCCTCCTGGCCGCGGCTCGACATACCGATACGTATTGCCGCAAGCGCCCGTGTATAAGCGCGCACTTGACGTGATGCCGCCCATACGGCGGACGCGCGGACGGCCCGAGACGGTGTAGACACGTCCCCCACAAGCCACCGACGAGCCCCACAAAGGCACTCATTCCGTACTGATGGGCACTGATCTGCCCTCATCGCCATCCACGGGAGCTTGCGGACCTGCCGTATGCGGCGGGTAAGGCCAGTGCAATGATGTTCCGGCCATGACTGCCCCCCACCAGCGCGAAGCGCGCGCCGGAGTTGACCTCCGGCTGCTGAGAGCCTCGGTGTTCGCCGTGCTCTGCGTCGTGCTGTCCGCCGGGGGCCATGTGCTCGCTTCCTGCGCCGCCGTCCCGCTGTGGACGCTCGGCGTCGGTTTCCTCGCCGTCCTCGCCGTCGCGGCACCGCTCGCCGGGCGTGAGCGCTCGCTGCCGGGCATCGCCGCCGCGCTGGCTGCCGGGCAGGTGGGCCTGCACGTGCTCTTCGGGGTCGGCCAGCACGGCGGCTCGACGGTGGCCACCACAGCGGCGACCGCCGACACCTCCCTGGTGGAGCGGGCCGCGCGTCTGGTGTGCGGGGCGGGCGCGGCCAACCTCAACCCCGCCCAGGCCCACCGGATCCTGACGACGGCGGGCGTGGAGCCGGGCGGCGGGGCCGCGAGCCACGCCGTGCACCACAGCGCTCCTGCCACAGCGGCGGACACGGCGATGGACTCGATGTCGCTGCTGCCGTCTCTTCCGATGCTCCTGGGGCACGTACTCGCCGCCGTCGCCGCCGGATGGCTGCTGCGCCGCGGCGACGTCGCGCTGCTCCGACTCGTGCGGCTCTCGGCTCACGGGGCGTACGGAGTCGCCGAGGGAGCGCTCGTACGTTCCCTGCGCGGGGCGCTCGCCCTCGTACGCGCCTTGCGTGCCGGACTTCCCGGAGCACCCGGGGCGGATCTCCGCGCACCCCGCACAGCGTTCTTCGGACCGCCGAAGCCGCACACCGCCGCGCTCCAGCACACGGTGACCAGGCGAGGCCCACCGGCCACCGCCGCACTCACACTCGCTGCCTGACGCGACGCACTCCTACCGCAGCACTACGGAGAGGTGCCTCTCGGCCGGCGGCGTCCACGCGCGCGTGCCCGCTCGGTTCGCCGCCGCGCGCACTCTCCCCTGATCACCACTGCCGACCTGATCGGCACTGCTGATCACCACCGCCGAAAGTGGAGTGTTTCCGCCATGTCTGCTCTGTCTGCGCTGTCCGCCGTGAAGGCCTCCCGCGTCTCCGTCGTCGGTGGCGTCGCCGCCTCCGCCGTCCTGCTGCTCTCCGTCCCCGCCTTCGCGCACGTCAGCGTCACGGCCGAGGGCGAGGCCGCCAAGGGCGGCTACGCCACGGTCAACTTCAAGGTGCCGAACGAGATGGACGACGCCTCGACCAACAAGCTCGAGGTCTCCTTCCCCGAGGACCACCCGCTCGCCTCCGTCATGACGCAGCCCGTCCCCGGCTGGACCGCGAAGGTCACCAAGACGAAGCTCGACAAGCCGCTCGAGATGCACGGCGAGAAGATCGACGAGGCCGTCTCCAAGGTCACCTGGACCGCCGACGGCAAGGGCGTCCAGCCGGGCACCTTCCAGAAGTTCCCGCTCTCCATCGGCGCGCTGCCCGAGGACGCCGACGAGCTCGTCTTCAAGGCCGTCCAGACGTACGACAACAAGGAAGTCGTCCGCTGGATCGAGCCGCAGCAGAAGGGCCAGGAGGAGCCGGAGCACCCGGCGCCGGCCCTCGCGCTGACCGCCGCGTCCGAAGACGGCCACGACGCCGCCGCCTCGCACGACGACGCCAAGGAAGACGCGAAGTCGGACGACAAGGGCGACAAGAGCGAGTCCGCCGCATCCTCCGACAGCAGCGACTCCACCGCCCGCGTCCTCGGCGTCGTCGGCATCGTCGTCGGCGCCGCCGGCGTGGCCTTCGGAGTACTCGCCGGACGTCGGCGCGCCAACAGCTGAGCCATCCTTCGGGCCGCGCCGGGGGCGTTTCACCTGCCCCCGGTGCGCCCGGGCCCCCTCACATCTGGGACATTTTCGTATGCGCAAGAAGAAGCTGCTCGCCGCCGCCATGCTGGCCGCGGCCACCCTCACCCTGTCCGCCTGCGGCGGCGGTGACGACAGCAAGAAGCCCGTCGCGGACGTCTCCGTCGAATCCAACGGCGACAAGGCCGCGACCATCCTCGACAAGCCCTTCGAGAAGCCGGACCTCGTCCTCACGGACACGCACGGCAAGAAGTACGACCTGCGCGAGCGGACCAAGGGCAAGCCGACGCTCATCTACTTCGGCTACACCAAGTGCCCTGACGTCTGCCCCCTGACGATGAGCAACATCGCCACCGCCAAGAAGCAGCTGCCCAAGGCCGAACAGGACAAGCTCCAGGTCGTCTTCGTCACCACCGACCCCGAGCGCGACACCCCCGCCACGCTCGGCGAGTGGCTCAAGGGCCAGGACACCGACTTCATCGGCCTGACCGGTGACTTCGAGACCATCCAGGGCAGCGCCCGCACCCTCGGCATCAGCATCGAGCCCTCCAAGAAGGAGAAGGGCAAGGTCGTCTCGATGCACGGCACGCAGGTCATCGCGTTCTCGCCGAAGACCGACGCCGGATACGTCCTGTACGGCGAGGACGCCACCGTGGACGACTACACCAAGGACCTCCCCAAGCTCGTCAAGGGAGCGACCCCGTGAACCGCCGCACTCTCGTCGCCGGGGCCATGGCGCTGACCGCCGGGCTCGCGCTCGCGGGCTGCTCGGACTCGTCCGGCGGCAAGGACACCGCCAAGGCGTCGGACAAGCCCGAACTCAAGGTCGCCGGGGCCTTCATGCCCGAACCCGCCATGGACACCATGGCCTCCGGGTTCTTCACCGTCACGAACAAGGGCGGCGCCGACAAGCTCACCTCGGTGAGCAGCTCCATCGCCGAGAAAGTCACGCTGCACAGCACCAAGAACAACGCGATGAAGGAGCAGAAGTCGTTCGGCGTGCCCGCGAACGGCGAGCTCGTCTTCGCGCGGGGCGGCAACCACCTCATGTTCGAGGAGCTCAAGCACAAGCCGAAGCAGGGCGACAAGGTCGCCGTGACGCTGCACTTCGAGAAGTCGGACCCGATCGAGATTGAGGTCCCGGTGAAGGCGGCCACGTACAACCCCAAGCCCGGCAAGCACGCGTCGCACTGAGGGACTGATCGCTGATGCAGACCATCGCTCCCCGCTGTGGAGCTCGCTCCGGGGCCAGTGCCCGCTGGGGGATCACGCCCGGCGCCGGACGGCTCCTGCTCGTCGTCGCCGTCTTCCTCGGCGCTCTGCTGGCCACGGCGGCCCCCGCCTCCGCCCATGCCGCGCTGACGGGCAGCGACCCCAAGCAGGGGGCGGTGGTCGACACGGCGCCCACCAGTGTGTCGCTGACCTTCTCCGAGAAGGTCGCCATGTCCGACGGCTCCGTACGGGTGCTCGACCCGGCCGGCAAGCGCGTGGACACCGGCAAGACCAGTGACCTCGGCTCCAACACGTACGGCGTGAAGCTGCACAAGGGGCTGCCCGACGGCACCTTCACCGTCGCCTACCAAGTCGTCTCCGCCGACAGCCACCCCATCTCCGGGGCCTTCACCTTCTCCGTGGGCGCGCCGTCCGACACCAAGGTCGCGCTGCCGGACCAGGAAGTGGGCGGCGGATTCGTCGGCGCGCTCTACGACTTCACGCGCTACCTCTCGTACGCCGGATTCATCCTCGTCGTCGGCGGTGCGGCCTTCGTGCTCGGCTGCTGGCCGCGGGGCGCCGGCGTGCGGCCCGTGCAGCGCCTCGTGGTGTCGGGCTGGGTCACGCTCACCGCGTCCACCCTCGTCATGCTGCTGCTGCGCGCGCCCTACACGGGGTCGGGGAAGATCGCCGACGCCTTCGACATGGCCAAGCTCGGCGACGTACTCCAGACGAAGACGGGAGCCGCGCTGGTCTCGCGGCTGCTGCTGCTCGCCGCCGCCGCACTCTTCATCGCGGTGCTCTTCGGTGCGTACGAAAAGCGAACCGACCCCAAGGAGCGCAAGGACCTCACCTTCGGGCTCGCGATCGGCGGAGGCGTCGTCGCCGTCGGGCTCGGCGCGACATGGGCCATGGCCGAGCACGCGTCGACCGGCATCCAGGCCGGGCTCGCGATGCCCGTGGACGTCGTGCACCTGCTGGCCGTCGCGGCCTGGCTCGGCGGGCTGTCGGCGCTCGTCGTCGCCCTCTACTTCGCGCCGTCGGTGGACGGCGACGCGGTGCGGCGCTTCTCGCGCGTGGCGTTCTGCAGCGTCATAGCCCTGGCCGCGACCGGGATCTACCAGTCGTGGCGGCAGGTCGGCTCATGGTCGGCGCTCACCGGTACGGCGTACGGACAGCTGCTCCTCGTCAAGGTCGGCCTGGTGGTCGTGCTCGTCGGCATCGCCGGGATCTCACGGCGCTGGACGGCGCGGATCGCGAGCCAGGCGGACGACATGGCTCCAGAGGCCGTGGCGGCGGCCGTCGTCGAGAAGCGCGCGGAGCAGCATGCCGCGGCCGAGCGCGTGGAGAAGAAGCCGGTGACGGTGCCTGCCGGGGCGGCCGGAGCGGACTCCAAGCGCTCCGCACAACTCGCCCGCCAGCAGGCCGCCATGAGCACCGCCCGCGAGAAGCGGATCCGCGACGCCGACCCGAACCGCTCCGGCCTGCGCCGCTCCGTGCTCGCCGAGGCGGGCGTCGCCGTCGTCCTGCTCGCCGTCACCACGATCCTCACCTCCACCGAGCCCGGACGCACGGAGGAGGAGGCCGCCGCTTCGAAGACGGCCGCCGCCGCTCAGCGGTCAGGACCGCTCACCCTCAAGATCCCCTTCGACACGGGCTCCGACGACGGCAAGGGCACGGTGCAGCTCGACCTGGACCCGGGCCGCACCGGCAGCAACGACATGCACATCTTCGTGAAGCGCCCGAACGGCAGCGCCTTCGACATCCCCGAGGTGAAGGTCTCCTTCACCCTCAAGTCGAAGGACCTCGGCCCGCTGCCCGTCGCACCCGACCGCATCGCCACCGGACACTGGAGCGCGAGCGGGGTGCAGATTCCGATGGCGGGCAAGTGGAAGATCGCGGTGACCGTCCGCACCTCCGACATCGACCAAGTGACCGTGAACAAGAACGCGCAGATCGGCTGAACGGAACCACCATGGCGGACAACGGGATTTCGAGACGGCGGCTGCTGGGCACCGCGGGCGCCACCGGTCTCGCGCTCGGCGCGGCGGGCGGTGCGGCCGGATACGCCGCGGCGCCCTCGGAGGCCTCGTCTTCGGACCGTGCGGCGTCGCTGACGTCCCTCGGCGCGGACGAGGTCATGTTTCACGGGAAACATCAGCCGGGCATCACCACGCCCGTCCAGTCCCGCGGCCATCTGGTGGCCTTCGACCTCGCGGCGGGCGCGGGCCGCAAGGAGGCTGCCGCCCTGCTGCGCCGCTGGTCGGCGACGGCCGAGCGGCTCATGGCGGGCAAGTCCGTCGCGGGCGAGGACACGGATGTCGCCCGGGACGCGGGCCCGTCGTCGCTGACGGTCACCTTCGGCTTCGGCCACAGCTTCTTCGGGCGCACCGGCCTGGAGAAGCAGCGCCCGTCGGCGCTCGACCCGCTGCCGGACTTCTCCTCCGACCACCTCGACAAGGCGCGCAGCGACGGCGACCTGTGGGTGCAGATCGGCGCGAACGACCCGCTCGTCGCCTTCCACGCGCTGCGGGCGCTCCAGAAGGAGGCGGGTGACGCGGCACGGGTGCGCTGGCAGATGAACGGCTTCAACCGCTCGCCCGGCGCGACCTCGCATCCGATGACGACCCGCAACCTGATGGGTCAGATCGACGGCACGAACAACCCGAAGCCGTCGGAGGACGACTTCGACCAGCGGATCTATGTGCCCGCCACAGGAGCCACGAGGGACCCGTCATGGATGGCAGGCGGCTCGTATGTCGTCGTACGCCGAATCCGGATGCTCCTCGACGACTGGGAGAAGCTCGGCCTGGGGGATCAGGAGGCGGTCATCGGGCGCCACAAGTCGGACGGCTCGCCGCTGACCGGCGGCACGGAGACCACCGAGCCGAAGCTGGAGAAGGCGGGCAAGGACGGCAAGTACGTCATCGCCCTCAACGCCCACGCCCGCATCACACGACCGGACCAGAACGGCGGCTCCGCGATGCTGCGCCGCCCGTTCTCGTACCACGACGGCTTCGACAAGGGCGGGGAGCCGGACGCGGGCCTGCTCTTCGTGTGCTGGCAGGCCGACCCGCTCCGCGGCTTCGTGCCGGTGCAGCGCAAGCTCGACCGGGGGGACGCGCTGTCGGAGTTCATCCGGCACGAGGCGAGCGGGCTCTTCGCGGTGCCGGGCGGGGCGGCGAAGGGCGAGTACGTGGGGCAGCGGCTGCTGGAGGCGTAGGGCGTCCGTAGGCGTCCCCCTTTCGTCCGTGCGTGGGGCGGGCGCTTTCGTCCGTGCGTGGGGCGGGCGCCGCTTCGTGAGACGCGTGAGCCATGCCATGGACGGGCCATTAGGGTGACGGTATGTCGGCGATGCGCTACACCTATCTCGGCCCCGAGGGCACCTTCACCGAGGCCGCCCTCCGCACGCTCCCGGAAGCGGCCACCAGGGAGCTCGTCCCGATGGTGTCCGTACCGGCCGCGCTGGACGCGGTCAGGACCGGCGACGCGGCGGCCGCGCTCGTGCCGATCGAGAACTCGGTCGAGGGCGGCGTGACGACCACCGTCGACGAGCTCGCCAAGGGCGAGCCCCTGATGATCTACCGCGAGGTCGTCCTGCCGATCGCCTTCGCGCTGCTCGTGCGGCCCGGCACGCAGCTCAAGGACATCAAGACGGTGACCGGCCACCCCGTGGCCCAGCCCCAGGTCCGCAACTGGCTCGCCGCGAACCTCCCGGACGCCCTGTGGGAGTCCGCGGCCTCGAACGCGGACGGCGCGCGCCTGGTCCAGGAGGGACGCTTCGACGCGGCCTTCGCGGGCGAGTTCGCTGCGGCGACGTACGGCCTTCAGCCGCTGGTCAGCGAGATCCACGACGCGGCGACCGCCGAGACCCGCTTCGTCCTGGTCGGCCGCCCGGCCCGGCCCGCGGCGCCGACCGGCGCGGACAAGACCTCGGTGGTCATCTGGCTCGGCGACGACCATCCCGGCGCCCTGCTCGAACTGCTCCAGGAGTTCGCCGTGCGCGGGGTCAACCTGATGCGGATCGAATCGCGGCCCACCGGCCAGCGCATCGGCAACTACTGCTTCTCCATGGACGCCGAAGGGCACATCACGGACCGCCGCGTGGGCGAGGCGCTGATGGGCCTCAAGCGCATCTGCCCGCAGGTGCGCTTCCTCGGGTCGTATCCGCGGGCGGGAGTGACGCCCGGTGACCTCAGGCCGCTGCGGCCCGGGACGACCGATGGCGAGTTCCTTGCGGCGTCGGACTGGCTGACGCAGTGCCAGGACGGCCGGTTCTGAGCGGTCTTACCTGCTGATTTACGTTGTCCACAAAGTTATCCACAGGCTTCGTTCTCGACCTGGGGACAAGTCGACAACGAAGCACGACATGGTCGACAAATCGGTCTACAACCCACAAGTCCGTCCACAGTCGAGCACGTCACCCCTCGTCCACCCTTTTCCATTGATCAACTCTTTGGAGCGAACCATTTCCACTCGAAAGTGGGTGTGAGGGTGGTTTGGGACGGGAATCCTTCGTCTCGCATGCGGCATTCGGAACGATCTCTTCCGGCATCCACAGATCTTTCGCACAGCCTGTGGATGACTTTTCGGGAGGGGATATCCCTGTGGACAACCGGGGCCCCAAGTCCCTTTCCGCACAAGGAGATCGGGTCAAGCGAGCGAGTCCCCTCTGCCCCATATCGGGGAATGGCACCCTTTTCATTGACCCGGAAGCCGGGAGTCCGGAGCAAGATGCGGCAACTGCTCGACGATCAACGGATCACTGCCTGACGACTGCCGCTGACTCATTTCCGTCGAGCCGATTTCAGGAATTCCTATTCCGGCAAATCGGTCATAACGCTACAGACCGGAATATCGAGTCGTGAGCCGGAACCGCTCGACGGTAGCCTGGTGAGGTGATTGACCTTCGCCTGCTCCGTGAGGACCCCGACCGTGTTCGCGCCTCCCAGCGCGCCCGTGGAGAGGACGTCGCGCTCGTCGACGCCCTGCTCTCCGCCGACGAGCGGCGCAGGTCGTCCGGGCTCCGCTTCGACGAGCTCCGTTCCGAGCAGAAGGCGCTCGGCAAGCTCATCCCCAAGGCCTCGGGTGACGAGAAGGCCGAGCTCCTGAAGAAGGCCGGCGAGCTCTCCGCCGCCGTCAAGGCGGCCAACGCCGCACAGGACGAGGCCGACGAGGAGACCAAGCGCCTACTGGGTCAGCTGGGCAACCTCGTCCACCCGGACGTCCCGGTCGGCGGCGAGGAGGACTTCGTCGTCCTCGACACGATCGGCACCCCGCGCGACTTCGCGGCCGAGGGCTTCGAGCCCAAGGACCACCTGGAGCTCGGCGAGATGCTCGGCGCCATCGACGTCGAGCGCGGCGCGAAGGTCTCCGGCTCGCGCTTCTACTACCTCACGGGCGTCGGCGCACTGCTCGAACTCGCCCTGGTGAACGCGGCGATCGCACAGGCGACGGAGGCCGGGTTCATCCCGATGCTGACGCCCGCCCTGGTCCGCCCGCGCGCCATGGAGGGCACGGGCTTCCTCGGCCAGGCCGCCGAGAACGTCTACCACCTGGAGAAGGACGACTACTACCTGGTCGGCACCTCCGAGGTCGCGCTCGCCGGTTACCACATGGACGAGATCATCGACGCCGACAAGCTACCCCTGCGGTACGCGGGCTTCTCGCCCTGCTTCCGCCGCGAGGCCGGCACGTACGGCAAGGACACCCGCGGCATCTTCCGCGTGCACCAGTTCGACAAGGTCGAGATGTTCTCGTACGTCGACCCGGCGGACGCGGAGAACGAGCACAAGCGGCTCCTGGAGTGGGAGAAGCAGTGGCTGACCGGCCTCGGTCTGCCGTTCCAGGTGATCGACGTGGCCACGGGTGACCTGGGCTCGTCGGCGTCGCGGAAGTTCGACTGCGAGGCGTGGATCCCGACGCAGGGCAAGTACCGCGAGCTGACCTCCGCGTCGAACTGCGACACCTTCCAGTCCCGCCGCCTGTCGATCCGGATGCGCGACGAGAGCGACGGCAAGAAGGTGACGCAGCCGCTCGCGACGCTGAACGGCACGCTCTGCGCCGTCCCGCGCACGATCGTCGCCCTCCTGGAGAACCACCAGCAGGCCGACGGCTCCGTGTGGGTGCCCGAGGTACTGCGTCCGTACCTGGGGGGACGAGAGATCTTGGAGCCCATCAACAAGTGAGTCACCCTGCTCCTGCCACGCCGTCCTTCCCGTACAAGCTCGTCGCGACCGACCTCGACGGAACGCTCCTGCGCTCCGACGACACGGTCTCGGCGCGCACGCGCGACGCGCTCACCGCGGCCACCGCGGCGGGCGCCGCGCACATCATCGTCACCGGCCGTGCCGTGCCCTGGACCCGGCACATCCTCGACGACCTGGGCTATGACGGCCTGGCGGTGTGCGGGCAGGGCGCGCAGGTCTACCACGCGGGCGAGCACCGGCTCCTCACGTCGGTCACGCTCGACCGGCAGCTGGCCGGTATTGCCCTCGCCAAGATAGAGGCGGAGATCGGCCCGCTGGCGCTTGCCGCGAGCCGTGACGGCATCGACGGCGAGGTGATCGTGGGTCCTGGGTACGTGGTGCAGGAGGGCCCGCTGCCCGCCGTCCCGTTCACGGATGTCGCCGAGCTGTGGGCGGCTCCGCTGAACAAGGTGTACGTCCAGCACCCTGGCCTGAGCGACGACGAGCTGGCCTCGGTGGCGCGTCAGGTTGCGGGTGGCCTGGTCGGCGTGACGATGGCCGGTGAAGGCATCGTCGAGCTGCTCCCCCTCGGCCTCTCCAAGGCGACCGGCCTGTCCCTCGCGGCTCGCCGCCTGGGCGCGAAGGCCGCGGACACGATCGCCTTCGGCGACATGCCCAACGACATCCCGATGTTCGGCTGGGCGGCACATGGCGTGGCGATGGCCAACGCCCATGAGGAACTCAAGACGGTGGCCGACGAGGTGACGACGTCGAACGAGGACGACGGCATCGCGGTGGTGCTCGAGCGGTTCCTGGCCTGAGGGCCTGAGAGCCTGAGGCCGCCTGTCGGCGGGCCTCGGCCCGGTGCAACGTCTTGCGGAGGATGCGCGGATCGAACGCGCGCGGGATTTCGGTCCCGACGACGGCTTAGCAAGCCGCTGCCTTACCACTCGGCCAATCCTCCGGGTGGGCGGCCCGCGCAGCGAAGTGCGCGCTCGAAGCGGCCGCCCCGGGCAATTCCCCCGTGGGCGGGGCTCTACGGAGTGAGTAACTACTCCTAAGCCTGCCGCGGGCTGCCCTGCTGGGAACTCGACGGACTACTGATGGACACGTCGGCTCCTCTCCCAGTAAGCGGGCGCCAGGGTCGTGGCGCGGTGACACAACTACTGTGCCCGCGCCCCGACTTGCCCGCCACTGAATTAATCACTCCTCCCCGGCCAGCGTCAGCGACCGCAGCTTCTGTCCCGCGTACCAGGTGGCGAGGACCGTGACGCCGACAAGGAGCACCGTGGCGACCGGCAGTCCGACGTCCGAGGTGACCAGGTCGCCGCCCGCGGTCTTCTGGGCGACGGCGAGCGACCACTGCTGGACGCTGAGGGTGCGCGCCCCTGAGACCAGCGACCCGAAGAGCGCTTCCCACACGAGGGCGTAGACGAGCCCGAAGATCACCGCGTGCCGGGTGATGGTGCCCAGGAGCAGGAAGAGCGCGGCGTACGCGATCGAGGCGACCAGGGCGGCGATGGTGTAGGCCACCGCGATCTGCTGGCCGTTGCCGTTCAGGATCATGCCCGCGATGAAGGTCGGGATCGCTGAGAACGCCATGGTCACGGCGATGGCGACGGTGAGCTTGGTGATGATGATCGTGGGGCGCTTGACCGGCTTGGAGAGGAGATAGACGACGGAGCCGTCGTCGATCTCCGGGCCGATGGCTCCGGTGCCCGCGATGACGCCGATGATCGGCACCATCGTGGCGAGCGCGAAGCCGCCGAGGAGGTCGACGGCGACCTGGTCGTCGGCGCCGCTGAATCCGCGGACCGCGGCGGAGATGACGATCAGCAGGACGGGCAGGGCGAAGAGGATCAGAGCCCGGCGGCGGCCGAGCAGGGCCCGGTAGGTGAGCCGGGCGACAGTGGGGTCGTACACGATGGCTCCCTTCAGGCCGCGACGAGATAGGAAAAGACCGACTCGAGGGACTCGTCCGATGGCGAGACCGTGAGGAGCCGGATGTCGTGATCGCGGGCGATGCGTGGCAACAGGGCGGTGAAGCGCCCGAAGTCGATGGCTTGGATGCGCAGGGCGCCTTCCTTGAGGTCGACTTCGATTCCTGCCGTCGACGGGTCTGCGATCAGGGCGGCGGCCAGGGCGCGGTCGTCGCTGGAACGCACCAGGTAGCGGTGCGGGCGGTCGGTCATCAGGCGGCGGATCTTGCGGAAGTCGCCGCTCGCCGCGTGCCGTCCGGCCACGATCACCTCGATGTGCGAGGCGAGTTGCTCGACCTCTTCGAGGATGTGCGAGGAGAACAGGACCGTGCGGCCCTCGTCCCCCATGCGCCGAAGCAGGTCCATCAGCTGCATGCGCTGGCGGGGGTCCATGCCGTTGAACGGTTCGTCGAGCAGCAGCACCGACGGTTCGTGGACGAGGGCGGACGCCATCTTCACGCGCTGGCGCATGCCCTTGCTGTACGTCGAGATCTTGCGGTCCTGCGCGTACTCCATCTCGACCGTGGCGAGGGCCTTGTGGGCTGCCCGCTCGTCCAGGCCGTGCAACTCGGCGTTGGCGACGACGAATTCGCGTCCGGTGAGGAAGTCGTACATCGCCTCGCGCTCGGGGACGATGCCGATGTCCTTGTAGATCTGTTCGTTGCGCCAGATCGGCTTGGCGTCGAGGGTGACGCTGCCGGTGGAGGGGGCGAGGAAGCCGCCCATCATGTTGATGAGGGTGGACTTGCCCGCCCCGTTCGGGCCGAGGAGGCCGGTGACACCCGGGCCTACGTTCATCGTGATGTCGTTGACCGCCACCACGTTCCCGAACCAGCGGCTGGTGTGGTCGATGTTGATGGTGCTCACAGCCCGACCTTTCGGTAGCGGCGCATCATCGCGCCGTAGCAGCCCGCGATGAGGGCGAGGACGACGATCACGTAGACCACGCCCGTGCCGGACGAGGGGCCTTCCCCGCCGGGGAAGGCGGAGGTCGCGCCGAGGAAGGCGGTCTGTACGCCGTCGATGAGCGTGATCGGCGAGAAGAGGCCGAGCCAGGCGATGGCGTCGGTGCTGCCCTGTTCGTAGGCGATGGCCTGGACCGTGGACACCGCGCCGTAGCTGATGGTCAGTACGGCGATGACGGCGGCGATCCCGAAGCCGCGGCGGGGCGTGATCGCCGAGATGACGAGCGCGATGCCGGAGAAGAGGAGCGAGAGCAGCGCCACGGAGACGAGCCCCTGGGCGAAGCCCTTCGTCTGGTCCGCGAAGTCGAGCTTGGCGAGCAGCGCCCCTACGTAGAGGACGAGGAGCGGTGCGGCCGTGAGGACGAAGAGGGCCGAGGCCATCGCCGCGAACTTGGCGCGTACGTAGTCGCTGTGCTCGATGGGGCGGGAGAAGTAGAGGGGAACGGTCTTGAAGCGCAGGTCGCGCGAGACCGTCTGGGGGGCCTGGGCGGCGAGGTAGAGACTGATGACGGCCTGCAGCACGATCGCGTAGCGGGTGTAGTCGAGGGGGAGGTCGTTCGCCTTGGTGGTCACGGCGACCGCCACCATGATCGCGGCGGGGACGCACATCACCGCGAAGAGGATCATGGGGAGGACCTTGGACTTGGCCGAGCGGCCGAGGCCGTACGCCCCGCGCAGGCTCTGTGAGAAGAGCGAGCGACGGGCGTAGGCGCGGCCCAGGCGCGGGCCGTCGTAGTTGCGATAGCCGATGTTGTGGATCCGGGTCTGTTCACCGGCGTGTGCCGGGGGCTGCTCAACCGCCATGACGGACCGCCTCCTTCCGCGCTTCCTGGTCGGACTGCTGAGACTGTCCGGGCCGATCGGACTTCTCGGTCTGCTCCGTCTGCTCGGACTGGAACACCTCGGCGATGTGGTGCCTGCGCTGTTCCATCCGGACCAGGCCGAGTCCGAGGTCCGCGACGAGGTCGCGGACCAGGTCGTATGTCTCGTCGCCGTCCGCTTCGAGCAGCACGGTGTGCCCCGCGCCGGGCAGGCCGCTTCCCTCGTGGGTGGAGACCCCGCGTCCCCGCAGTGCCTCGCGGAACACCCTTGTGCCGTCGGGGTGTTCGTCGGTGTCCGTCACCTCGACGGCCAGCGTCGTGGTGGTCTGGGTGAAGTCGGTGGTGGAGCTGGACCGCAGGAGCTTGCCGCCGTCGATGACGACGACGTGGTCGCAGGTGCGCTCCAGTTCGCCGAGCAGGTGCGAGGTGACCAGGACGGAGATGCCGAAGTCCGTGTGGACGCGACGAATGAGGCCCAGCATCTCGTCACGGCCCACAGGATCGAGGCCGTTGGTCGGCTCGTCCAGGAAGACCAGGTCGGGGTCGTGGACGAGGGCCTGCGCGAGCTTCACGCGCTGCTTCATCCCCGTCGAGTAACCCCCGATGGGGCGGTACCGCTCCTCGTACAGGCCGACGTGCCGCAGGGTGTCCGCGGTGCGCTCACGGGCCGCCGTCGGGGGCAGCCCCGACATGCGCGCCATGTGGACGACGAATTCGGTGGCCGACACATCGGGCGGCAGGCAGTCGTGCTCGGGCATATAGCCGACGCGCTCACGGATCTGGCCGCCGCTGGTGGCGACGTCGAGGCCGAGCACAGCAGCGGTGCCCTCCGTGGCGGGGGACAGACCCAGCAGGATCTTGATCAGAGTGGACTTGCCGGCTCCATTGGCTCCGACGAGTCCGGTTACACCGGGCCCGATGTCCATGGAGAGCCGGTCAAGCGCGGTCACCCTCGGGAACCGCTTGCTCAGGCTTTCGGTCGCGATCACAGTCACGTTTTCGAAGGTAGTGGCGCAGGCCACATCAAGCGTCAGACCAGGGTCCTGTCCTCGCGTCACTCTCGGGTATTACGGGCCCGTAAGGGTCGTCCGGAGGTCGCCCCCTGGGGGATACCCCGCAGGTTCCCCCGGAGTCGGGCCCGGCTCACGCACACCTATTGACGTAGCCGCTGAGCATTGTCACATTCATCAGTGTCAAGTTACGGACGCGTACTGCGATGGACCGGACACGGGACGGACGGTGGCATGACCTCAGCAGTGGCAGGTGAACTCTCCGCGGAACTGCGGGGGTTCAGGGAAGTGCAGACCCTCGCGTATGAATGCGCGGAGGCGGTCGCGGCGCAGCTCAAGCCGGGTGTGACCGAGCGCGAGGCGGCGCGGATGCAGCGCGAGTGGCTGCGTGAGCGGGGTGTGCGGGACTGGTTCCACCTGCCCTACGCCTGGTTCGGGGACCGCACGGCGTTCGTGAACTTCCGCATACCCCTGCAGTTCTTCCCCACCAACCGCCGGCTTGAGCCGGGGATGCCCTTCATCCTCGACATGGCTCCGGTCCACAAGGGATACACGGCGGACATCGGCTACTCGGGCTGCCTCGGGCTCAATCCCGTGCACGACAAGCTGCTCGCCGACCTGGAGGCGCACCGCGAGCTGCTGCTGCGCGAGGTGCGTGAGCGCCGCCCGCTGCGCGAGATCTATGAGGACGTGGACCGGCTCATGGTCCGCCAGGGCTACGCCAACCGCCATCGCGCGTATCCCTTCGGCGTCATCGCGCACAAGATCGACCGGGTCAAGGAGCGCCGCCGGTCGCCGCATGTCTTCGGCTTCGGCACCCAGTCCCTCAAGGGCCTGGCGAGCGACGCCCTCCACGGCCACCGGGACGGCTGGTCCCCGCTGTGGTCGCCGTACAAATTCTCCGACCACCCGCCCCAGCCGGGGCTCTGGGCGGTCGAACCGCACCTCGGATTCAGGGGTACGGGCGCGAAGTTCGAGGAGATCCTGGTCGTCACCGACTCCAAGGATCCCGAGCAGAGCGCGTTCTGGCTGGATGACGATCTGCCGCATGTGCGGCGCTGGGCTGAGGAGAGGGCCGCCGCATGACCACGGAAGGAAACACCAAGGGGATCAAGGACGCCCGCGAGCGCTGGGTGCGTACGGGTGGAGTGGAGCTGTGCGTCGCCGAGCTCGGCGACCCGACGCAGCCCACGGTCCTGCTCGTGCACGGTTATCCGGACTCCAAGGAAGTGTGGTCACAGGTCGCCGAGCGTCTCGCCGACCGCTTCCACGTCGTGCTCTACGACGTGCGCGGCCATGGCAGGTCGACGGCTCCGCAGCCACTGCGCGGCGGCTTCACGCTGGAGAAGCTGACCGATGACTTCGTGGCCGTCGCCGATGCGGTGAGCCCGGACAAGCCGGTGCATCTGGTCGGGCACGACTGGGGTTCGGTGCAGGCCTGGGAGTTCGTCACGGTCAAGCGCACCGAGGGGCGCATCGCGTCCTTCACCTCGATGTCGGGGCCCTCGCTCGACCACTTCGGGCACTGGATCAAGAAGCGGATGACCCGGCCCACACCGCGCAAGGTCGGCCAGCTCCTCGGCCAGGGCGCCAAGTCCTGGTACGTGTACATGCTGCACACGCCGGTGCTCCCCGAGCTCGCCTGGCGTGGACCGCTCGGCAAGCGGTGGCCGAAGATCCTCGAGCGCGTGGAGAAGGTGCCGGCGGGCGACTACCCGACGGCGTCACTGCCGTCGGACGCCGCGCACGGAGCGTGGCTCTACCGCGACAACGTCCGCGCGCGGCTGCGCAGGCCCCGCGCCGACGCCTACGCGCACGCGCCCGTGCAGCTCATCACGCCGTCCGGCGACATCTTCCTGTCGGAGCGGCTCTACGACGAACTGGAGCTGTGGGCTCCGGAATTGGTGCGCCGCAGCATCCCCGCCAAGCACTGGGTGCCCCGCACCCGGCCCGATCAACTGGCCGCATGGATCACCGACTTCGTCACGACGAACGAGGACGGCGTGCCCACCAACGACAGTGTGGCCACGGGGAAGCACGCCGATCGCTTCGGCGGCCAGCTGGTCCTGGTCACAGGCGCGGGCAGCGGCATCGGCCGGGCCACCGCCTTCGCGTTCGCCGAGGCGGGCGCGCGCGTCGTGGCCGTCGACCGGGACGCGGAGGGCGCGGCGCGCACGGCGGAGATGTCCCGCCTGATCGGCGCCCCCCAGGCCTGGGGCGAGACGGTCGACGTCGCCGACGAGCAGGCCATGGAGAAGCTAGCCGAGAAGGTCGCCAGGGAGTACGGCATCGTCGATGTCCTGGTGAACAACGCGGGCATCGGCCTCTCCGGCTCGTTCCTCGACACGAGCGCCGAGGACTGGAAGAAGGTCCTCGACGTCAATCTGTGGGGCGTGATCCACGGCTGCCGGCTCTTCGGCAAGCAGATGGCCGAGCGCGGCCAGGGCGGCCACATCGTCAACACCGCTTCCGCGGCGGCGTATCAGCCCTCCAAGGCCCTGCCCGCCTACAGCACGTCCAAGGCGGCGGTCCTGATGCTCAGCGAGTGCCTGCGCGCGGAGCTGGCGGGCCAGGGCATCGGGGTCTCCGCGATATGCCCGGGCTTCGTGAACACGAACATCACGGCGACCACGCACTTCACCGGGGTCGATGCCGAAGAGGAGAAGCGCCGCCAGAAGAAGACCTCGCGCCTGTACGGCCTGCGGAACTACCCGCCGGAGAAGGTCGCGGACGCGATCCTGCGCGCGGTCGTCAAGAACCAGGCCGTCGTGCCGGTCACCCCGGAGGCCCGCGGCGCCCACCTCATGTCCCGCTTCACGCCCAAGGCCCTGCGTGCGATAGCCCGATTGGAGCCGCCGCTGTGAGCACGGAGAAAAGCACCGACACGAACACCGAGGAGCACTACACGATCGTTCCGCGCCGGGTCTCGTTCGACTGGGAACGGACCCCGCTGCACTGGATACCGGACGAGCCCACCGCCACCCACGTCATCAACGTGCTGCATCTGCTTCTCCCGGCGGGGGAGCGGTGGTTCGTGAGGGTCTTCAAGGAAGGCCTGCCCCTGGTCACCGATCCGGTGCTGCTCAAGGACGTCAAGGGGTTCATGGGCCAGGAGGCCACGCACAGCGTTCAGCATGCGCACGTGCTCGACCACCTGGCGGCGCAGCGGCTCGACACCGCCGAGTTCACCAAGTACGTCGACCTCCTCTTCGAGAAACTCCTCGGTGAGAAGCCGCCGTTGGGGGCTCCGATACCGACGCAGGAGTGGCTGCGCTTCCGTCTCGCGGTCGTCGCGGCGATCGAGCAGTTCACGGCGGTCCTGGGGAACTGGGTGCTGCACGCCGAGGGCCTGGACCACGCGGACGCCGACGAGGTCATGCTCGACCTGCTGCGCTGGCACGGCGCGGAGGAGGTCGAGCACCGCTCGGTCGCCTTCGACATGTACCAGCACTGCGGCGGCGAAGGACTGCCCCGCTATGCCCGCCGCATCGCGGGCATGACGGTCACCGCGCCCGTGATGCTGTACCTGTGGGTCTGGGGCACCGCCTATCTGATGCGCAGGGACCCTGAGCTCGCGGGGCGCCTTCGCTACTCCCTGGCCGAGCACAACAAGGCGGTGAGGAAAGGTCTGCTGCCCACGTGGCGGGAGCTCGGTACGGCCATACCCCGCTATCTGCGGCGGTCGTACCATCCCTCGCAGGAAGGCTCGCTGCGCAGGGCCGTCGCATATCTGGCGGAGTCACCCGCGGCACGGGCCGCGGCCGCTGCGGTCGGCCGAGCGGCCATCGCCTAGCACGAGGGTTTACGGAGGCGGGGAGCGTGGACGAGCAGTCGGGCGCGGCACAGAGGCCGGTGGATCACCACGGCAGCGGGCACAGGCCGGTGGAGTACCGCATCGAGGACCTGGCGCACCACAGCGGCGCCACGGTCCGCACGATCCGTGCCTACCAGGACCGCGGCCTGCTCCCCCGGCCGGAGCGGCGCGGCCGGGCCAATGTGTACGGCGACGCGCATCTGGCCCGGTTGAGACAGATCGCCGATCTGCTCGACAGGGGCTACACCCTGGCCTCCATCAAGGAGTTGCTCGAGGCCTGGGACGCGGGCCGGGGGCTCGGCGGCGTCCTGGGGCTCGCCGCCGAGGTCGAAGGACCATGGACGGACGAGAAGGCCGACCGGATGACCCGGGCGGAGCTTGACGCTGCGTTCGGCGGCGAGCCGGACGAGGCGGCGGTGGCCGACGCGATCGCGCTCGGCGTCCTTGAGCCCATGCCGGGCCGGGACGACGAATTCCTGGTGCCAAGCCCTCAAGAGCTGGCGGTCGCAGTGGAGTTGCATGCCGCCGGTGTTCCACTGTCCGCAATCTCGGGCCACCTGAGGGAGTTAAGGGGGCAGGTCGAGCACATAGCCTCCCGTTTCCTGGAGTTCACGACCGAGCACGTCTTCGCGCGTTATCTCGGCCATCACCCGCCGAGCGAGGCGGACGCGGCGGAGGCTGCCGCTCTCGTCCGGCGCCTGAGGCCGCTCGCCCAGCAGTCTGTCGACGCCGAACTTGCTCGCGCCATGCGCCTGTTCGCCACCCGGCACCTCCAGCAGCACCTCGCGTCGGGGCAACCGGCCCAACGTACGAATGAGCCGTTCCCCGTGGCGCTCCCGGCTTCGACAATGCAGGCCGTAGAAGGGCTCGTTGGCCGGGAGAACGCGGCCGCGTTCATCTCCGCGGCCACCGAACGGGAAGTACAGGCCAGGACATTGGACGCACTTGCCGCAAGTGACCGTAATAGTGGATCTGTTGACCAAACAGCCTAAATAGCTTGTGTGTTGTCCACAGAATCGCCAATTCCCCTGTGGATAACTGGACTTGGCTGTGGATCAAACCTGTGGACGAAAAGTGGTGGATGAAAAGTCGGTGGACGAAAATCAAGTGCGGGGAGAACGCTTCGGAGCGAGGCTGAATGGATGAATAGAGAACCCCCCTCCAACAACGACGACGACAAGACGCACAAGGAGTACATCCCCGTGATCGTCCTCACCCCCTGGCTGAGCAGCAGGTTCCGCTGAAAGCCGGACCGTCCCGCGGGGCATACGCTCTGATACATGAGTTTGCGTCTGAGCACCGTGATCCTGCCTGTCCGCCGCTGGCACGAGGGCGGCAAGGAGCGTTGGCAGCGGGCCGAGGAGCTGGGCTTCCACACCGCGTACACCTATGACCACCTCTCCTGGCGGACCTTCCGCGACGGCCCCTGGTTCGGCGCGGTGCCGACCCTGACCGCCGCCGCGGCGGCCACCGACCGGCTGCGCCTGGGCACCCTGGTCACCTCGCCGAACTTCCGGCACCCGGTGACCCTCGCCAAGGACCTGATCACGCTGGACGATGTGTCCGACGGCCGGATCACCCTCGGCATCGGCGCGGGCGGCAACGGCTTCGACGCCACCGCGCTGCTCAAGACCGGCGAGGAGCCCTGGACCCCGCGCGCGCGAGCGGACCACTTCGGCGAGTTCCTGCCGCTGCTCGACCGCCTTCTTACCGAAGACGTCGTTTCGTACGAGGGCGAGCACTACTCGGCATCCGAGGTGCGGAACATCCCTGGCTGCGTCCAGCGCCCCCGGCTGCCCTTCGCGGTGGCCGCCACCGGACCGCGCGGCCTGAAGCTCGCCGCGCGCCACGGGCAGGCGTGGGTGACCACGGGCGACCCGAAGCTCTTCGAGAACGGCACCCCGCAGCAGTCACTTCAAGCCATCCGCGGCCAGGCCGAGAAGCTGGCCACGGCCTGCGACGCGATCGGCCGCGACGTCGCCGAGCTCGACAAGGTCCTGCTCACCGGTTTCACCCCGGACCGCCCCCTGGACTCCTTCGACGCCTTCGTGGACTTCGCCGGCAACCACGCTGAGCTGGGCTTCAACGAGATCGTTCTGCACTGGCCGCTGCCGGGGACGGATTTCGCGGCCGACGAGAAGGTCTTCGAGCGCATCGCCACGGAGGCTCTGGTCCAGTTGGGAGGCAGCACAGCAGGGGCATGAGGGCACTCAGATGTGCGCCCCACCGCACGCCCGTGCACGCAAGTGCGGGACAATCGGTGGCGTGACCTCAGCTACCCCACGGCCCATGACCCCGGCCGCCTCCGTCCCCCACCGGCCCAAGGCCCGGCTGATCGCCACGGACCTGGACGGCACTCTGCTGCGTGACGACAAGTCCGTGTCCGACCGCACCGTCGCCGCGCTCGCGGCCGCCGAGCGGGCCGGGATCGAGGTCTTCTTCGTGACCGGCCGCCCGGCCCGCTGGATGGACGTCGTCAGCGAGCACGTCCACGGCCACGGCCTCGCCATCTGCGGCAACGGCGCCGCCGTGGTCGACCTGCACGACGGCTCGGGCGGCCATCGCTTCGTGAAGGTGCGGGAGCTGCGGCGCGAGGACGCGCTGGACGTCGTCCGCCTGCTGCGCGCGGCGGCCCCCGGCACGTCCTTCGCGATCGAGCGGACCGGCGGACTGCACCACGAACCGACGTACCCGCCCCTGCACCTGGAGCCCGGGGAGAGCATCGCCCCCGCGGAGAAACTCCTCGCCGAGGACTCCGACAACGCGACCCAGCCCATCCTCAAGGTCCTCGCCTTCCACCCCGAGATCGCGCCCGACGACTTCCTCGTCATGGCCCGCGCGGCCGTGCGCGGCCAGGTCGAGATCACCCGCTCGAGCCCGAGCGCACTGCTCGAGATCAGCGGCCCCGGCGTCTCCAAGGCCAGCACCCTGGAGCTGTGCTGCGCCGAGCGCGGCATCACGCCCGCGGAGGTCGTCGCCTTCGGGGACATGCCGAACGACATCGAGATGCTCACCTGGGCGGGCACGTCGTACGCGATGGGCAACGCGCACCCGGACGTGCTCGCCGCGGCTTCGGGGCACACGGTCGCCAACAACGAGGACGGCGTCGCGATCGTCATCGAGCAGATCCTGGGCGAGCAGCGGGACGACCAGCCCTAGAGCTGCACTCCCCGCTCGGCCAGCCACGTTCCGGGATCCACCGCGGACCCCAGATGCGGCGTGAGCCGCACCTCGAAGTGCAGGTGCGGCCCGGTCGAGTTGCCGGTCGTGCCCGCCTGCCCGAGCCACTGCCCGGGGTCCACGCGTTCGCCCTGGTCGACGGTGACGGCGGCCAGATGCGCGTACTGCGTGTAGTAGCCGCCCTCGTGCTCCACCACGACCTCGATGCCGAAGCCTCCCCCGCACGACACGGACACCACCCGGCCCGCGCCGACCGCCTGCACCGGAGCCCCGATGCCGACCGCGAAGTCCTGCCCGGTGTGCCGACCCGACCAGCGCGCACCGGCGCTGTCGAAGCCCGCCGACAGTTCGTACGTCTCCACGGGCGGCACCCACGCGCGCGTGGAGTCCGTTCTCGGCTGATCCAGGCGTACGGCGCCCCTGCACTGCCCGGCCGCGACGGACCGGTCGGCCTCGCCCTGCAGGGTCCACTGCGCCGACTCCAGCTTGCTCTCGATCCCGCGCCTCAGCCTCGCGAGGCGCGCGTTGCGCCGGTCCAGGGTGGTCTTGGCGCGGTCCGCCGTGCGCTTGGCGTCCGCGAGCCTGGCCGCGGCGCGCTGGGTCTTGCTGACGGCGTGGGTGACGGCGAGATCCGCCTGCCCCAGCAGCCGCTGACCGCGCATCAGCTCTTCCGGGCTGTCGGCGAGCAGGAGTTGGGCGGTCCGGGACAGGCCACCACCGCTGCGGTACTGGGCGCTGGCCATCCGGCCGAGGTCCGCGTGCAGCACATCGACCGCGTGCTGCTCCTGGGTGAGGAGTCGGCCCAGTTCCTGGACCTTCGCGCGTTGCACTTCCGCCGCGCGCCGGCCCTCTTCGTAGCGCACCGTCGCCGCGGAGGCCTCCTCGTAGAGGCGCGCCACTTCAGCGCTCGTGTCCGGCGCTTCCGAGGCATCGGCGGGCGTGGGGCACAGGAGCGCGCACAGCAGTACCGACACGGTGAAGAGCGGGTGGTGAGGACCGCGGTGGCTCAAGCGCATGGCACGGATCGTTGCCCTGCGGCCGTCACCGGGGCCTGCCCGATTCGTACACCCGGGGCACCTGATGCCCCGAACAGCCCACTGCCGTACGGCCGAACAGGGCTCCCCGGGGAGGCCGGTTCATTAACGCCCGCCCCGTAGAGGCCGGTTCAGTACGGCGCCTGCCACACCACCGTCGTACCGCCACCGTCCTCCCCGATGCCGGCCCCGTACCAACTGTCGCCGCCGAGCGACTCCGCACGCCTCTTGAGGTTCTTCAGGCCGCTGCGCCGGCCGCCCTCCGCGATGCCGACCCCGTCGTCCGAGACCGTCAGGCGTACGCCCCGCTGCCCGTCGGGGAGGGACACCGTCCCGTCCACGACGACGTCGATGCGGTCGGCCCGCGCGTGCCGGAACGCGTTGGACAGCGCCTCGCGCAGCGCCGCGATGAGGTTCTTGCCGGTGAGCTCGCCGACCATCGTGTCGACGGGCCCGACGAAGTGGTGCGAGGGCTTGAAGCCGAGGGGCACCGCGGCCATGTTGATCTCGCGAAGGACCCGCGTACGCAGCCCGGAAGGAGCCTCGGCCGGGCCCTGCTGCAGGGCGAAGATCGCCGTACGGATCTCCTGGATCGTCACGTCCAGCTCGTCGACGGCCTTGCCCACACCCGTCTGCACCTCGGGCACGACGGACCTGCGCTGGGCGCTCTCCAGCATCATCCCGGTGGCGAACAGGCGCTGGATAACGAGGTCGTGCAGGTCCCGTGCGATCCGGTCGCGGTCCTCGTACACCGCGAGCCGTTCGCGGTCGCGCTGCGCCTCGGCCATCATCAGCGCGAGGGCGGCCTGCGAGGCGAACTGGGTGGCGAGGGTCCGCTCGGTCTCGGTGAACGGCCGTGCGCCACGCGCGCGTGGCGTGACGAGCGTCCCCATGACGCGGCCGTCGCTCTGCAACGGCAGCATCATGACGGGGCCGTAGCCGCGGGCGAGATCGGTCATCACGCGCGGATCCGTGGCCGCGTCGTCGAGGAACACGGAGTCCCCGGCGAGCAGATCGGTGATGATCCGGCTCTCCGGCGGGATGACCACGCCGAGCATCCCGGAGGGTTCGTCCGAGGAGACGGCGACGATCTCCATGCCGCCCTCGTCGTCGGGCAGGAGCACGATCCCGGCGGCCGAGTCGGCGAGATGGCGGGCCTGTTCGGCCACGACGGCGAGCGCCTCCTCCGCGTCGCTCCCCGAGAGCAGCGCCGTGGTGACCGCCACGGAGCCGTCGATCCAGCGTTCGCGCTGCGTGGCGGCTTCGTAGAGGCGCGCGTTGCCGATGGCGATGCCTGCCTCCGTCGCGAGCACGCGGACCATGTGCACGTCGTACTCGTTGAATTCGGCGCCGCCCCGCTTCTCGGTCAGATAGAGGTTGCCGAAGATCTCGCCCTGAACGCGGATGGGGACGCCGAGGAAGGTCCGCATCGGCGGGTGATGCGCCGGGAAGCCGCACGAGCGCGGGTCGGCCGACAGGTCCGCGAGACGCAGGGTCTCCGGCTGGTGGATGAGGGCGCCGAGCAGCCCCTTGTGTCCGTCGGGCAGGCGCCCGATCCGCTCAGCGGTTTCCTCGCCGATGCCGAAGTAGACGAAGTCGGAGAGCCCCTTGCCGTCTTCGGAGACGACGCCGATCGCCGCGTAGTGGGCGTCCGCGAGCTCGGCCGCCGTCTCGCAGATGCGGTCCAGCGTGGTGTGCAGTTCCAGCCCGGCACCTACGGAGCGCATCGCCTCCAGCAGCTGTGGCACGCGCGCCGTCAGCTCGGGGGAGAGCCCCTGGAGGCCGCGGGTCGCCTTCTTCGCCACCTCGACCGGGTCCGATGTGCCGTCGGGTTGCGGAGAGGCGGCGGAGGCCGAGGGGGCTGACATGCCTTTGAGAGTAGTTAGTCCTATTTGGCGAGGAAAGTCGGGGCCTGAGCCCAGCGGGCGGGAAACCACACACGCCTACCCGGCGGCCGTCATCAGCAGGTCCGCCGCCCGTTCCCGCTCCAGCATGCGCCGCAGCGGCCCGTCCACCACCACGAGGTCCGCGTACGCACCGCGCTGCACCACCTGGCCCGCGTCCAGAACGATCACCTCGTCCACCGCGTCGAGCCCGGCGAGCCGGTGCGTGATGAGCAGCGTCGTACGCCCCTCGGTGGCGGCGAGCAGATCGTCCGTGAGGGCGTCGGCGGTCGGCAGGTCGAGGTGTTCGGCCGGCTCGTCCAGGACGAGGACGGGGAAGTCGGCGAGCAGCGCGCGGGCCAGGGCGATGCGCTGCCGCTGGCCTCCGGAGAGACGGGCACCGTGCTCGCCGACCGGGGTGTCGAGCCCTTCGGGGAGCGAGTCGGTCCACTCCTGGAGCCGGGCCCGCGTGAGGGCGCGGCGCAGTTCGTCGTCGCCTGCGCCCTTCCGTGCGATGAGCAGGTTCTCGCGTACGGAGCTGTCGAAGATGTGCGCGTCCTGCGCGCAGAGCCCGACGAGTTCGCGCACGGTGTCGCCGTCCAGCGTGGCCGCGTCCGTGCCGCCCAGGCTGTACGTTCCCTCGCTCGCTCCCAGGAAGCGCAGCAGCACCTGGGCGAGCGTCGTCTTGCCGGAGCCCGACGCGCCGACCACCGCGACGCGGCGTCCGCGCTCCAGCGTCAGGCTGACGCCCGCGAGCGCGTCCCTGTCCTGCCCCTCGTGCCGGGCGTGCAGCCCCTCGACACGGAGCGGGAAGGCCGTCTGCGGGCGCTGTGCGGGGACAGCGGGCTCGGGTACGGGTTCGGGGGCGTCGAGGACCTCGTAGACCCGCTCGGCGCTCTTCCTGACGCGCTGGCGGTACTGCACGGCGAGCGGCAGACCGAGGACCGCCTCGAAGGCGGCGAGCGGGGTGAGGACGACGACGGCGAGCGCGACGCCGCTGAGGCGCCCGTCATGCACCGCCTGTACGCCGACGAGAGCGGCGGCGGCCACGGTGAGGCCGGAGGCGAGCGCGCCGAGTCCGTCGCCGAGCGCGGTGGCCGTGGCGGTCCTGGACGCGATCCGGGTCAGCTCGGCATCGGCTTCCTTCGCCTTGGCCGTACGCCGCGTCAGCGCGCCGGCGACCGTCAACTCGGCGGTGCCGCTGAGGAGATCGGCCACGCGGGTGGCGAGCACCCCGCGCGCGGGGGCCAGCTTCCGCTCCGCGCGGCGGGCGACGGCTCCGGAGAGGAGCGGTACGCCCACTCCGGCGAGGAGCAGGCCGACGGCGAGGACCGCGCCCGCCTCGGGCAGCAGCCAGGCGGTGAAGCCGACGGCTCCGGCGCCCACCGCGGCGGCGGCCGACGCGGGCAGGAGCCAGCGCAGCCAGTAGTCCTGCAGGGCGTCCACATCGGCGACCAGGCGGGAGAGGAGGTCGCCGCGGCGGGTCTTCCTGAGCCCGGCCGGGGCGAGGCGCTCCAGGCGCCGGTAGACGGCCACGCGGGTGTCGGCCAGCATGCGCAGGACGGCGTCGTGCGAGACGAGGCGCTCCGCGTAGCGGAAGACGGCGCGGCCCATGCCGAAGGCGCGGGTCGCCGTCACGGCGACCATCAGGTACATCACCGGAGGCTGCTCGGACGCCCGGCTGATCAGCCACCCCGAAGTGGCCATCAGCCCTACGGAGCTGCCGATCGCGAGAGCGCCCAGCAGGAGGGCGAGCGCGAGCTTGCCCTTCCGTGCCTGTGCGGCGCCCCGCACCCGGGCCAGAACCCCGCCCTTCGGGTGGGACGTCTCGTACTCATCCAGGCGCTCGCCCGGCACGACCGGGCCACCGAGTGAATCGTCGGCAGCGGCGCCACGCACCACCGCCCCCGCGGGCCCCGGCACCTTTACGGCGTACCCAGGGAGCTGGACCTCGTCAGCGTGGGCGTCCAGCCGTACGACCCTGTCGGCGACCCCGAGCAACGCGGGCCGATGCACGACCAGCAGCACGGTCCGCCCCACGGCCAACCGCCGGACCGCCTCGACGACCCCCTCCTCGGTCTCCCCGTCCAGAGCCGCGGTCGGCTCGTCGAGCAGCACCACAGGCCGGTCGGCCAGGAACGCCCGCGCCAGAGCGAGCCGCTGCCGCTGCCCGGCGGACAGTCCTGCCCCGTCCTCCCCGAGCAGCGTCCGCACACCGCCCGGCAGCGCGGAGACGAAGTCCCAGGCCCCCGCCGCCGTCAACGCGTCCCGCACGGAAGCATCGTCCGCGTCCGGCCGCGCGAGCCGCACGTTCTCCGCGATGGACCCCGCGTACAAGTGCGGCCGCTGCGGCACCCAGGCGATCCGCTCCCGCCACCGCTCCGGCGCGACCTCGGAAAGGTCGACGCCCCCGACGCACACCCGCCCCTCGGCAGGCTCGACGAACCCGAGGATCACGTCCAGGAGGGTCGACTTGCCCACCCCGCTGGGCCCGACCAGAGCCACGGTCTCGCCGGGCTCCACGGCGAACGACACCCCGGAGACCGCGTCCGAGGCCCGCCCCGGATACCGGACCGTCACGCCCTCCACGCTCAGCGTCCCCGAAGGCGCCGCCGCCTCCCCGGCGGCCCGCACCGGAGCCTCCAGGACCTCGAAGATCTCCTCGGCCGCGGAGAGCCCCTCCGCTGCCGCGTGGTACTGCGCACCGACCTGACGCAGCGGCAGATAGGCCTCGGGCGCGAGGATCAGGATCACCAGACCCACGTAAAGATCCATGTCGCCGTGGACGAGCCGCATGCCGATCGTCACCGCGACCAGCGCCACGGACAGCGTCGCGAGGAGTTCGAGCGCGAACGACGACAGGAAAGCGATGCGCAACGTCCGCATCGTCGCCTGCCGGTACTCGCCCGTGATCTGCCGAATCGACTCGGCCTGCGCCTTCGCGCGCCCGAACACCTTCAGGGTCGGCAGCCCCGCCACCACGTCCAGGAAGTGCCCCGAAAGGCGGGAGAGGAGCCGCCACTGACGGTCCATCCGGCTCTGTGTCGCCATGCCGATCAAGATCATGAAGACCGGGATCAACGGCAGGGTGACGACGATGATCGCCGCCGACACCCAGTCCTCGGTGACGATCCTCGCGAGCACCGCCACCGGCACCACCACCGCGAGCCCCAACTGCGGCAGATAGCGCGAGAAGTAGTCGTCCAGGGCGTCCACGCCCCGCGTGGCCAGCGAGACGAGCGAGCCCGTCCGCTGGCCGCTCAGCCAGCCGGGACCCAACTGCCCCGCCCGGTCGAGCAGCCGCCCCCGCAGCTCCGACTTCACCGCCGCACTCGCCCGATGGGCTGCGAGCTCGGTCAGCCAGGCGACCAGTGCCCGCCCCGCCGCGACCACCGCGAGCAGGACGAGCGGCGTCCCCAGGTCACCGAGGGCGAGCCCCTTCTGGAAGGCACCGACCACGATCTCGGCGATGAGCATCGCCTGGGCGACGACCAAGCCCGCCCCGGCGACGCCGAGGACCACCACCGCGGCCAGGAAGAACCGAGTGGCACGGGCGTACCGGAGCAGACGCGGGTCGATTGGTTTCACGTGAAACACACCCTCCGAAGAGATCAGCGACCGAGGAGATCAGCGGGCGAAGAACTCAGTGCGCGGAATCCGCGATGTGCTGCGTCCCGATCCGCTTGCGGAACACCCAGTAGGTCCACGACTGGTAGAGCAGCACGATCGGCGTCGCGATGCCGGCGCACCAGGTCATGATCTTCAGGGTGTAGGGACTCGACGAGGCGTTGGTGACCGTGAGGTTCCACTCCTCGTTCAGCGACGACGGCATGACGTTCGGGAAGAGCGTCAGGAAGATCATCGCGAAAGCCGCCGCGATCGTGATGCCCGACAGCGCGAAGGACCAGCCCTCGCGCCCCATCTTGATCGCCCCGATGGCGCCGCCCAGCGCGACCACGGCCACGATCATCGCGACCAGGCTCTTGCCGTCGCCGTTGTCCGCCTGCGTCCAGAGCAGGAACCCGAGCGCCAGGACAGCGGCCGCCAGGCCGAGCCCGAGCGCCAGCTTCCGCGCCCGCACCCGGATGTCCCCCACCGTCTTGAGCGAGGCGAAGACCGCGCCGTGGAAGGTGAACAGCGCCAGGGTGACCAGGCCGCCCAGGATCGCGTACGGGTTCAGGAGGTCCCAGAAGTTGCCCACGTACTCCTTGTGGGCGTCGATCTTCACGCCGCGCGTGATGTTGGCGAAGGCCACGCCCCACATCACCGCCGGGATCAGCGAGGTCCAGAAGATCGCCTGTTCCCAGTTGCGCTGCCACTTCTCCTCGGGCCGCTTCGCCCGGTACTCGAAGGCGACACCGCGCACGATCAGGCAGAGCAGGATGATCAGGAGCGGTAGGTAGAAGCCGGAGAAGAGCGTCGCGTACCACTCGGGGAAGGCGGCGAAGGTCGCGCCACCTGCCGTGAGCAGCCACACCTCGTTGCCGTCCCAGACGGGACCGATGGTGTTGATGAGCACCCGCTTCTCGGTCCTGTCACGGGCGAGCAGCTTGGTGAGAATGCCGATCCCGAAGTCGAAGCCCTCCAGGAAGAAGTAGCCGATCCACAGGACTGCGATCAGCACGAACCAGACGTCGTGAAGTTCCATGTCGATCAACTCCCTCAGTACGAGAAGGCCATGGGCCGGTCGGCGTCTTCGTCACTGTCCGAGCCCGATCCGGCTCCCGGACCGCCGATCTTGGTGGGCGGATTGAGGTCGGCCTCGGTGAGCTCGGGCGGGCCCTGCTTGATGTACTTGAGCAGCAGCTTCACCTCGATCACTGCGAGGATCGCGTAGATCGCGGTGAACACGACCAGCGAGGTGATCACCTCGCCCTGCGAGACCCCCGGCGAGACCGCGTCCCTGGTCTTCAGGACGCCGTAGACCACCCAGGGCTGACGCCCGGTCTCGGTGAAGATCCAGCCCCAGGCGGTGCCGATGAGAGGGAAGATCAGCGTCCACTGGGAGAGCCGCCACCACCAGTTGCCGAGCTTCGGCGTCAGCTCCTTGTTCTTGGTGAGCATGAGCTTCGGCACGTCGTCCGCGCCCGTGCGGTGCTCCGGCGCGAGCCAGAACTTCTTGCGCGTGAGCCAGAGTCCGGCGGTGCACAGGGCCATCGAGACCCCGCCGAAGCCGATCATCCAGCGGTAGGACCAGTAGGCGGTGGGGATGTTGGGTCGGTAGTCACCGGGCCCGAACTTCTCCTGCGCCTCCTTGTTGAGGTCGTTGATGCCGGGAATCTCGGCGCTGAAGTTGTTCTTGGCGAGGAAGGACAGTATCCCGGGGATCTCGATGGCCACGTCGTTGTGCCCCTTGGACACATCGCCGTACGCGAAGAGCGAGAACGGCGCCGGCTTCTCCGACTCCCACAGGGCCTCGGCGGCCGACATCTTCATCGGCTGCTGCTCGTACATGACCTTGCCGAGGGTGTCGGCGCTGACCACGGTGAGCAGGGTGCCGACGAACGCGGTGACCAGGCCGAGCCGCATCGACATCCGCATGGTGCGGATGTGCTGCTTCTTGCGCAGGTGGAAGATCGCGATGCCGGTCATGAAGGCGCCGCCGACCAGGACGGCGGCCGAGATGACGTGGAAGAAGTTGACCAGCGTCGTCTCCTGGAAGAGCACCTTCGAGAAGTCGGTGAGCTCCGCGCGCTTGGTGCCGTCCCGCTCCACGATCTTGTAGCCGACCGGGTGCTGCATGAAGGCGTTGGCCGCGATGATGAAGTACGCCGACGCGATGGTTCCGGCGGAGACGATCCAGATCGTGGCGCAGTGCAGCTTCTTCGGGAGCTTGTCCCAGCCGAAGATCCACAGGCCGATGAAGGTCGACTCGAAGAAGAAGGCGATGAGCGCCTCGAAGGCGAGCGGCGCCCCGAAGACGTCACCGACGAAGCGCGAGTAGTCGGACCAGTTCATGCCGAACTGGAACTCCTGGACGATGCCGGTGACGACACCCATCGCGATGTTGATCAGGAACAGCTTTCCCCAGAACTTGGTCGCCCTGAGGTAGTGCTCCTTGCCCGTGCGCACCCAGGCCGTCTCCAGGATCGCCGTGAGGGCGGCCAAGGAGATCGTCAGAGGGACGAACAGGAAGTGATAGACGGTGGTGATGCCGAACTGCCATCGCGCCAATGTCTCGGGCGCCAGAGCCAGATCCACGTCGACTTCTCCTTACGGCCGTGATCACATCGGCAGTTTGCCCTTTTAATCCCACTGACCTGGGGATCAACCAGGACACGCTTGTGAACGCGTTCACATTCACAAGCATTATGTCGTACCGCTTCCGAGCACCAACAGGGGGTCCCCCCTTACTGACGGGAACCTCACACGGACACGGACACGGCGAAGGGGCCGAGGACAACGTCCCCGGCCCCTCGTCGTCACACCGCTGTCTACAGCCCTACAGACCTACAGACCTACAGACCTGCTGACCTACAGCTCCTTGCGGAACGCCGCCGCCGCCTGCAGGAAGATGTCGTTGGCCTCGGTCTCCCCGATCGTGACCCGCATCCCCTCGCCCGCGAACGGCCGTACGACCACGCCGGCCTTCTCGCACGCCGCAGCGAAGTCGGTCGTACGCTCCCCGAGCCGCAGCCACACGAAGTTCGCCTGCGTCTCGGGCACCGTCCAGCCCTGCCCGCGCAGCGTCTCGACCACCCGTGTGCGCTCGCCGACCAACGAGCCGACGCGGCCCATCAGTTCGTCCTCGGCCCGCAGCGAGGCCACCGCCGCGTCCTGCGCGAGCTGGCTCACCCCGAAGGGCACCGCCGTCTTGCGCAGCGCGGCCGCCACCGGCTCGTGGGCGATCGCGAAGCCCACGCGCAGGCCCGCGAGGCCGTACGCCTTGGAGAACGTACGCAGCACGGCGACGTTCGGACGGTCGCGGTAGAGCTCGACGCCGTCCGGCACCTCGACATCACGGATGAACTCGCGGTAGGCCTCGTCGAGCACCACCAGGACATCGCTCGGCACCCGGTCCAGGAACCGCTCGAGCTCGGCCCTGCGCACCACCGTGCCGGTCGGGTTGTTCGGGTTGCAGACGAAGATCAGCCGCGTCCGGTCGGTAATGGCGTCGGCCATCGCGTCCAGGTCGTGGACGTCCCCCGACGTCAGCGGCACCTTCACCGACGTGGCACCGCTCACCTGCGTGATGATCGGGTACGCCTCGAAGGACCGCCAGGCGTAGATGACCTCGTCCCCCGGGCCCGACGTGGCCTGAAGCAGCTGCTGGGCGACGCCGACGGAACCGGTGCCCGTCGCCACGTGCGACACCGGCACCCCGAAGCGGTCGGCGAGCTCGCTCATCAGGCCGGTGCACGCCATGTCCGGGTAGCGGTTGAACGCACCCGCGGCGGCGAGCACGCTCTCCATGACGCCCGGCAGAGGCGGGTAGGGGTTCTCGTTCGAGGACAGCTTGTAGGCCGCCGGCCCATCGGCCGCGGCGGGCTTCCCCGGCTTGTAGGTGGGGATACCCTCCAGCTCGGCACGCAGCCTCGGGCTCGTCTCGCTCACCGCAGTCCTCCTCTTGAACACCTGCACACCTGAACACCTGACTTCAATACTCCTCACCTTATGAGGATTCAGCTCTGCTGCGAATGGGTCAGGGGTATCCGCCTCAGACAAGCGCCGACGAGCTCCGCCGGGCGCGCAAAGAGGGGGGAGCGCTACCCGCCGTGGAACGCGCCGGTGGCTCACTCCGTGGCGCGCATCACCCGTGAAGGTGAGTTGAGACCTCTTCGAAACATCGCTCATTTGGCAGGCCTGTGCGCGACGACAAGGGACCGTCCGCCCCAGAGCCCCCCAACTCCCTTGCAATCCAAGGTCGTTGACCCAGTTACGCCATGCAGAAACGTGCCTGTCAACGAGTGAATATGCGTCCGCACTACCCACCCCCATGAGCCCTACTATCGGCTCGCCATGACAGCAGCAGGGAACCACCAGGTGAGCCGAGCGGAGACCGCCCGCCGGGGCAACCGGCAGAGCCGAGCGGGCATCAGAGACGTCGCCGCCGCCGCCGGTGTCTCCATCACGACAGTGTCCGACGCCCTCAACGGCAAGGGGCGGCTCCCGGACGCCACCCGACGCCATGTCCGAGAGGTCGCCGAACGGCTGGGGTATCGCCCCTCCGCGGCGGCCCGAACGCTCCGTACCGGCAAGTCGGGCCTGATCGGCCTGACCGTGACGACCTACGGGGATGAACCTTTCACCTTCACCGAATTCGCGTACTTCGCGGAGATGGCCAGAGCCGCGACCTCGGCCGCGCTGGCCCGCGGCTACGCCCTTGTCATCCTGCCCGCCACCTCCCGGCGCAGCCCGGTCGACGTGTGGTCGAACGTCGCGCTCGACGGCACCGTCGTCGTCGATCCGTCCGACCACGATCCCGTCGTCAGCGAGCTGGTCCGCCAGGGCCTACCCGTGGTGTCCGACGGCCGCCCGGCCGGGTCCCTCCCGGTCACCGCCTGGGTCGACAACGACCATGAGGCGGCGGTCCTCGAGATCCTCGATCACCTCGCGGCGGCCGGAGCCCGCCGGATCGGGCTGCTCACAGGGACCACCACGGACACGTACACCCACCTGTCCACGACCGCCTATCTGCGCTGGTGCGAGCGCGTCGGACAGGACCCGGTGTACGAGTCCTACCCGGCCCACGACCCTTGTGCCGGCGCGGTCGCGGCCGACCGGCTGCTCGCCAGACCGGACCGGCCCGACGCCGTCTACGGCCTCTTCGACCCGAACGGCACCGACCTCCTCGCGGCCGCCCGCCGTTACGGGCTGCGGGTGCCGGACGACCTGCTGCTCGTGTGCTGCAGCGAGTCCACGGTCTACGCCAGCACCGAACCGCCCATCACCACGCTCTCGCTCAAACCGCGGCGCATCGGCACGGCCGTGGTCCAGCTCCTGATCGACGCCATCGAAGGCCTGGATTCGGGCCGGCCCGTCGAGCAGGTGATACCGACGGAGCTGATCGTGCGCACCTCGTCCGAGCGACGTCCACCGCGTACGACGGTCAGCCCACCCCGCTCGGCCGGACCCGGTTGAGCGGGCCGCTCGGCGGGGAGAACCCCCGTCAACCGGCACTGCCCGGCACGGCCCCGTGGTGATCTGTGGGGAAACCCCTACCCAATTCGGGAGAAAACCTCGGTGAACTGGGGTTCAGCACTGATTCACCACCCCTGGTGCACCACACAGCGCGAGCCGCATTCCTATGATGGGCGGACGACACCGCGGGCCGCTGCGACCAGGCAGTCCGATCTCGGTGCAGATGCGGCGCAATGGTGGTGGAGGGGTCGATGACTCAGGGGGCCGGTCAGGGACCCGATGTGCGGACGGCGACGTTGCGCGACTTCCGCGTTCCGGCGTACGTCCATGAGACCGGTCCGGTCCAGGGGGGTTCGGCGGGTGTGGCGGGTCCGGGCGTCTCGGGGGACATCCCCGGAACGCCGGACGAGGGCTACACCCCCACCCAGCGCGACCTGCCCGTGATCAACCGCGGTGACACCGTGCAAGTGGAGGTGCAGGCCATGCCCGAGCCTCCACAGGCGCCGGCGTCCGACGAGCACGGCCCGCTGTTCGTGGTGGGCGACGTGCACGGCTATCTCGACGAGCTGCTCGCGGCGCTCCAGGAGCAGGGCCTCATCGACGCCGATGGCGACTGGTCCGCGGGCAACGCACGCCTGTGGTTCCTCGGCGACTTCACCGACCGCGGCCCGGACGGCATCGGCGTCATCGACCTCGTGATGCGCCTGTCCGCGCAGGCGGCGGCCGCGGGCGGCTACTGCAAGGCCCTGATGGGCAACCACGAGCTGCTCCTGCTCGGCGCGAAGCGGTTCGGCGACACCCCGGTCAACTCGGGTGCCGGAACGGCCACCTTCCAGGCAGCCTGGCTCCTGAACGGCGGCCAGAAGACCGACATGGAGCGCCTCGAAGACCACCATCTGCAGTGGATGGCCCGCCTCGACGCGATCGAGGCGGAGGACGGGCATCTCCTGATGCACTCCGACACAACCGCCTATCTGGATTACGGCGACTCGATCGAAGCCGTGAACGACACGGTCCGCGAGACCCTCACGCGCAACGACGCCGACGAATGCTGGGACCTCTTCCGGAAGTTCACCAAGCGCTTCGCCTTCCGCGACGAGTCGGGCCCCTCCGCCGTACGTGAACTCCTCGACATGTACGGCGGCCACCGCGTCGTGCATGGCCACAGCCCCATCCCGTATCTGCTCGGCGACGTCGGCTCCGAGGACGACTCGGACGGCGGCGGTCCCGTCATCGAGGGACCGCACATCTACGCAGGCGGCCTTGCCATCGCCATGGACGGCGGCGTGACCATGGCCGGAAAGCTGCTGGTCTGCCAACTTCCCCTGGATAACTGAGCGTTCGCTGGGCAGGTGCACCCCTACACGATCACGCTGGCCCAGGGGCCTATTTCTGGAAACCCCCTGTCACCGCGTGCCGTCACGGCTCTACCATCGGCTTATCCGTAGCAGGCTCCCCTCCGTTTCTGCCCGACGGCTCGTAGCCATGCGAGCCCCAAGCCCTACGGAGCATCGGGGGATGCACATGAACAGCGCTCCACACCTGCTCAATGAGGACCGCCCCGAGTACGAGCGGATCCTCGATGAGGCGCTGCGCACCGCACCAAATCGTCCTGATCTCGCCGCAGTGGGCGAACGGCTCAATCCCGAGCAGCTGCGCACCATGGCTCTGAACGCCACTGCGCTGATCACTGCCGCCGCCACGACCGAGTACACGCACTATGTGAAGGTCCGCGAAGAACTGCGCGAAAGCGGATCTGCCGCACCATCGATCCGGGAGCGGAGCTCCGAGGGTTCGGCGGAAGCCGGCTCCGGCGGCCTCGGTCTCGCCACCACGATGGGGGAGGTCACCACCCAGGCTTCTGGGGCGGGGGCCATCGCCGTCGTCGCGGTGCTCGCACCGGTCCTCGCCGGGGCGGCCGCCGCGATCTTCCTGCTCGTCGGCTACATCCTGAAGATGCTCAACCCCGAGCCCGCCTTCGCGGAAACCCTGCTCACCGCGGGGTGGCTGTTCGGCGCGCTCACCGCAGGGGCCATCCTGATCGCCGCGATCGGTCTGCTCCTGACCGCCCTGCGCAACGGCTCCACCTCGCTGCAGGCCGGGCTGTACGGCGAGCAGAACGAGGAGGTGGTTCGCGCCAGGGAAGCCTGGGGCGAGGCACTCCTGGAGCGCGGCGTCCTGCCGTTCCTCCGGGAGGCGCTCGCGGATCCGGGGGCGGCGCACGCGGCGCGTACGCCGTCGGCGGACCCGCACAGCCGCATGCCCCAACTCGGCTACAACAGGCCGGGATTCAGCAGCCCGGACGGCGGCCCGGCGGCGGGACCGCGCCCGAGCTACTCGAGCCCGGACTTCTCGAGCCCGGACTTCGGCGGACCGGACCACAAGCCGGAGTAGTACGCGCGGCTTCGGGCGGACGGCCGTGACCGTCCGCCCGAAGCGCCGCGCCGCACCTTCGAGCCGCGCCGTAGCGCCAAGCCGCGCGGTAGCGCCGGTCAGTCGGCGATGGGGAGGTACACGCGGTTTCCGGCTGCCGCGAACTCCTTGGACTTCTGGTCCATGCCCGCCGCGATCTCCTCCTGCGTACCGCCGTGCTCACGCCGGATGTCGTGCGAGATCTTCATGCTGCAGAACTTCGGCCCGCACATCGAGCAGAAGTGCGCCGTCTTCGCGGGCTCCGCCGGCAGCGTCTCGTCGTGGAACTCCCGGGCCGTGACCGGGTCGAGGGCCAGGTTGAACTGGTCCTCCCAGCGGAACTCGAAGCGCGCGTCCGAGAGCGCGTCGTCCCAGTCCTGCGCGCCCGGGTGCCCCTTGGCGAGGTCCGCCGCGTGGGCCGCGATCTTGTACGTGATGACACCGGTCTTCACGTCGTCGCGGTTGGGCAGGCCCAGGTGCTCCTTGGGCGTGACGTAGCAGAGCATCGCCGTGCCCCACCAGCCGATCATCGCGGCGCCGATGCCGGAGGTGATGTGGTCGTACGCGGGCGCGATGTCCGTGGTCAGCGGGCCGAGCGTGTAGAACGGCGCCTCCTCGCAGATCTCCTGCTGAAGGTCGATGTTCTCCTTGATCTTGTGCATCGGGACGTGTCCCGGGCCCTCGATCATGGTCTGTACGTTATGACGCTTGGCGATCGTGTTGAGTTCCCCGAGGGTGCGCAACTCGGCGAACTGCGCCTCGTCGTTGGCGTCCGCGATCGACCCGGGGCGCAGACCGTCGCCGAGGGAGTACGTCACGTCGTACGACGCGAGGATCTCGCAGAGCTCCTCGAAGTTCTCGTAGAGGAAGCTCTCCTTGTGGTGCGCGAGACACCAGGCCGCCATGATCGAGCCGCCGCGCGAGACGATGCCGGTCTTGCGGTTGGCGGTCAGCGGAACGTACGGAAGGCGCACGCCCGCGTGCACCGTCATGTAGTCCACGCCCTGCTCGGCCTGCTCGATGACCGTGTCCTTGTAGATCTCCCAGGTCAGCGCCTCGGCCTGGCCGTCGACCTTCTCCAGGGCCTGGTAGAGCGGCACGGTCCCGATGGGGACGGGGGAGTTGCGCAGGACCCACTCGCGGGTGGTGTGGATGTTGCGCCCGGTGGACAGGTCCATGACCGTGTCGGCGCCCCACTTGGTCGCCCAGGTCATCTTGTCCACCTCCTCCTCGATGGAGGAGGTGACCGCGGAGTTGCCGATGTTGGCGTTGACCTTCACCAGGAACTTCTTGCCGATGATCATCGGCTCGATCTCCGGGTGGTTGACGTTGGCGGGGATGACCGCGCGGCCCGCGGCGACCTCCGCGCGCACGACCTCGGGGTCGAGGTTCTCGCGGATCCCGATGAACTCCATCTCCGGCGTGATCTCGCCGCGGCGGGCGTACGCGAGCTGCGTCACCGCCTGGCCCCCACGGCCCCGGCGCGGCTGACGCGGACGGCCGGGGAAGACCGCGTCGAGGTTCTTCAGGCCTCCGCGCGGCGAGGTGTGCTTGATGCCGTCGTCCTCGGGACGGGGCGGGCGGCCCGTGTACTCCTCGGTGTCGCCGCGGGCGATGATCCAGTTCTCGCGCAGGGGTGCGAGACCCCTGCGGACGTCGGTGTCGATGGACTCGTCGGTGTACGGCCCCGAAGTGTCGTACAGGGTCACGGCCTTGCCGTTGGTGAGGTGCACCTGTCGGACCGGCACCCGCAGGTCGGGGCGTGAGCCCTCGACGTACGCCTTGTGCCAGCCGATGGACTTCCCGGCCTCCGCGGCGACTGTGCCCTCGACGTTCTCGTCGTGCGCGTCGTTCTCGTCGCTGCTGGAGGCAGGCGTGCGTGCGTCCGCTGTGGTCATGAGACCTACTCCCTACGCCGGCATTACCCGGTAACAGGTTCGGCGGTCGACGCAGCGAATTCCGTACGGCTCGTGCACTTTTTGTGCCGCTTCGTACGGAGGTCAGCGCCCTCTCAGCCCGGTGCTCCGAGCTCCCGCGATTGCAAAGGTGGCTCCACGCTAGCGTCCTATCGGGCGCGCTGAACAGAGGGCCCCCTCCGTTCTTGCGATGATCGGGCAGTGACCACCACAGAGCCGCCGTCCCAGCCGCCCGTCCCGAACGTGCCTCCGGACCCGCACGGGCACTCCCACAGCCACGGTCCGGCCGCGCCCGTTTCCAAGCATCTGCGCAAGGTCATCGCCGCCGTGCTGATTCCTTTCGCCACGGCCGTGGTCGTGGGGCTCGCGGTGTTCTGGCCCGGTGGCGCACCGGGCCACGAGCGCACCGGCGTCGGCTTCGACCGGCAGACCCAGTCGGCCGAGGTGACGAAGGTGCAGGAGCTTCCCTGCAAGGAAGTGAACGCCTCGCAGACCCCGCCGAACGGCGACACCTCCACCGCCGAGGGGCAGTCCGCGCAGTCCCGCGCGAAGGGCACCTGCGGGAAGGCGACGGTCGAGGTGACCAGCGGCAAGGACAAGGGCCGCACGTTCACCGAGATCGTCCAGCCGGACTCACCGCGACAGTTGAAGCAGGACCAGCAGGTGGTGGTCGCCTACGAGCCCACGGCACCCGAGGCGCTGCAGTACTCGGTCATCGATGTGAACCGGAAGTTCCCCATGGCGCTGCTCGCCGGGATCTTCGCGCTCGCCGTCGTCGTGGTGGGACGGCTGCGCGGCCTCATGGCCCTGATCGCCCTGGCGTTGAGCTTCCTGGTCCTGACGTTCTTCATCCTGCCCGCGATCCTGCAGGGCTCGAACCCGCTGGTCGTGGCGGTGATCGGGGCCAGCGCCATCATGCTGATCGCGCTCTATCTGTGCCACGGCCTCACGGCGCGTACGTCGGTCGCGGTCCTCGGCACGCTGATCTCGCTGCTCCTCATCGGGCTGCTCGGCTCGCTCTTCATCGGCTGGGCCTCGCTGACCGGCAACACGGACGACAACACCGGCCTGATCCACGGCCTCTATCCGGACATCGACATGAGCGGTCTGCTGCTCGCCGGCGTCATCATCGGCTCGCTCGGCGTGCTCGACGACGTGACGGTCACGCAGACCTCCGCGGTCTGGGAACTGCACCAGGCCAACCCCACGATGGGCTGGCGCGGTCTGTACGGCGCGGCCATCCGCATCGGCCGCGACCACATCGCCTCGGTCGTCAACACCCTGGTCCTGGCCTACGCGGGCGCCGCGCTGCCCCTGCTGCTGCTCTTCTCGATCGCACAGAGCAGCGTGGGCACGGTGGCCAACAGCGAGCTGGTGGCCGAGGAGATCGTGCGCACCCTGGTCGGCTCGATCGGCCTTGTCGCCTCGGTGCCGGTGACGACCGCGCTCGCGGCCCTGGTGGTCTCGGCCGACCGGGCGACCCCTGCGGGCCGGACGGCAAGCACGGGCCGCCCGGGCGCGGGCCACCCGGGAAGCGGCGCCACCCCGGCCGCCAAGCAGAGCCGTGGCGGAAAGGGCCGACGCCGCAAGGCCTGAGCGGCCGATGCCACGAAATGCACCAATCTGCCGTACGGCTGTGCCCCTTGGCTCGCGGAGGTCAACCCGCGCTCTGCTCCTCGGCGAGGATCCGGTCCAACGCTTCGTCCAGGTGCGTCTCGAAGTCGGCGAGCGCCCGCTCCTGCCCCAGCGGAACCAGCTTGTCCGTACGGTCCAGGAAGGCGAGCAGGGGCGGGATCCCGACCCGGAACAGCGCGTGGTCCCCACCGACCTGAAGCCTGATGAGCACCTCGTCGAGCAGCTCGGGATCGGTGGGTGCGATGTGCACATCCCCGTCGCCGCACGCCCCGCCCACCCCGTCGACCAGCAGCTCGCGCCCGAAGGCCCAGGTCACCGGGGCGTCGCCGGGGAGATGGAAGGTCAGCCGGACGGCGTAGGGATCACCGGTGTCATAGCGCAGCTCCACCGGGATGCGAAACGACAACTCCTCGGAGACTAGGAAGCTCATCATGACCTCTGCCTGGACCGACTCGCGCATCGCCCGCCTACCCCGTCGCTAAAGCTCGACTGGCCAGGAACCAACTCCCTGACACTCATGGCATCTTGCTTAACGTGCACATCAGATCACAAGGAGTGAGTTTTCAGATGCTGATAGAGAAAGCAAGTGTCCCTAGTAGCTTTCCGATCTCATTCTGCAACCGCTCTGCCGCGGGCAGTAGTCGATCTGCCTGATAGGAGGGAACGGAAATCGCCATGGTCGCCGCAGTGTTACCCGCAGTGATCGGAATAGCGGCGCAGACCGTCCCCAGCGCGTACTCCTGCCGCTCCACCACGGGCTTCATCCGGCCCATCCCGTCCAGGCGGCGCATGAGACTCCGGTCATCACGGACCGAGTACCGAGTGATCGACTGCACCGGATACCGGGAGATGTGGTCCTGCCGCTGCTCGTCGTCGAGTTGGGCGAGCAGACACTGCCCGATCGCATGGGCGTGTCCTGTCTCGCGGAAGTCGGCCCACTCCTCCACAGCCGGATTCCCCGGCGTGTCCGCGACGGCCACGACCTCGATCTCGCCCTCGCGGTAGACGGCGAAATACACCGGCACGCCGATGGCGTCGCGCCAGTGCGCCAGGGCCTCGCCGATCATGCCGCGACGATTCTGCTGCGCCCCGCTCGCGCTCAGCCGCTCGGCCGCCTCGCCGAGCACGAACACGCCCTTGTCCCTGCGCAGATAGCCCTCGTGCGTCAGCGTGCGCAGCAGGTGATACGCCGTGGGCAGCGCGAGCCCGGCCTCTCGGGCCAACTGCTTGGCGGGCGCGCCCTCCTGATGCGCGGAGGCCGCTTCCAGCAACCGCATCGCCCGCTGCACCGAGCCAATGAGGGTCGGCGCGACGGCAGTTGACGCCGTGACGGTCGGCGATGCCCCGGGCGAGGGGTCGTTGGACGAGATGTCGGCGTGTGTGGCGTCAACCGTGGCCAAGGTTCACTCCCGAAACGCGTGGGGGTTCCGCCCGTGCCCGGGATACACGGGTGGGAGCGCGGTGCGCCCGCGCGCGGGGATCACCCCGCGTCGGTTTTCGGACTCTAACCGTTGGCCACCGGTCTAAGGCACCGCACCAGGAAACTTCCCCCACCCGAGCGAACTGTTGCGAGAAGTCACCAATCGCTGCGCGAAGAGGTCGACCCGGATATGAACTTCCGTACGACGTAGATGAGTCCACCCACCAGTGCCACGAAAATCAGTGCCTTGAACAACAGGCCGACCACGAATCCCACAACGGTCGCTATCAAACCGCCGAACACGACCAGGGCGATGACCGGCACCGCGATCCACTTCACCCACCACGGCAATCCCGAGAAGATCTCCTGCGCTGCCATCGTCCTTACCTCTCTCCGCATCTGTCCTGCTTCTTGCATTCGATGCTAGGGCGGCGGAGGGCCCGACGGGGGCCTCGCATCCCTTGTCCTCCCCTGATCCGTCCCCTAGGGAACCCCGAGGTCGAAGCCCTGAGAAGTCAGCCCTCCGGCGGGGAGAAGACGACGAGCACCCGCAGGTCCTCGCTGATGTGGTGGAACTTGTGGGCGACCCCGGCCGGCACGTACACGACGCTGCCGCGCGCGACTTGGGTCGTCTCCATACCGACCGTGATCGACGCCCGGCCGCTGACGATCATGTACACCTCGTCCTGCTGGTGAGGCTGCTGCGGGTCGGACTCGCCGGCGTCGAGCGCGTACAGCCCGACCGACATGTTCCGCTCGCGCAGAAACTGCAGGTACGCGCCATCGTTCGCGGCGCGCTCCGTCTCCAGTTCATCCAGCCGGAATGCCTTCATCGTCCTCGTACGCCCCTTGCCCCAGCTCGCGAGCCGACCGCTCTGGCCGTCCGTCTGCAACGATCAGACACATGAAGAATTTCGTAGTCAAGACGATCGCCAACGCGGCGGCCCTGGCCGTCGCCGTGTGGCTCCTCGACAAGATCACCCTGACCGGCGACAACACGGGCAAGAAGACGCTCACGCTGATCGTCGTCGCGCTGCTCTTCGGCCTGGTGAACTTCCTGGTCAAGCCGATCGTGAAGGTGCTCACCTTCCCGCTGTTCATCCTGACCCTCGGGCTGATCACGCTCGTGGTCAACGCGCTGATGCTGCTGCTGACCTCGTGGCTTGCCGACAAGTTCGACGTGAGCTTCCACGTCGAGGGGTTCTGGACCGCCGTCCTGGGCGGCCTGATCATCTCGGTCGTGTCCTGGGCGATGAACGTCGTCCTGCCCGACGACAAGGACTGAGCCCGCCCCATGGCCTTCTCCGTGTGCTTCGTCTGCACCGGCAACATCTGCCGGTCCCCCATGGCCGAATCCGTCTTCCGCGCCCGGGTCGACGAGGCCGGGCTGGGCGGCATCGTCCTGGTCGACAGTGCGGGCACCGACGGCTGGCACGAGGGGGACGGTGCCGACCCGCGCACCCTCTCCGTCCTGGAGGCGGCCGGATACGAGAGCGATCACGTGGTGCGCCGTTTCCAGGTCTCCTGGTTCTCCCGGCTCGACCTGGTGATCGCCCTGGACTCCGGCCACCACCGGACCCTGCGCCGCCTCGCGCCGACACCGGCCGACGCGGAGAAGGTGCGGCTGCTGCGCTCGTACGACCCCGTGGCCGCCGGACTGGGCGACCTGGACGTCCCCGACCCGTACTACGGGGACGACGACGGGTTCGACACGTGCCTGAGAATGGTGGAGGCGGCGAGCGACGGTCTGCTCGACGCCGTACGTGAAGCAAGGGAAAGGCGGGCGGCATGACGGACTCCGCAGCGATATCCGCAGGCACTGGCGCAGGTACCGGTGCGGGAGCGGGCACCGGGATGGGCGACGGCACGAGAGCGGTGCGGGCCGGCCTCCCCGAGCCCGTGAAGCACGAGCCGACCCTCCCGGGCCCGGTGTTCGCCGCCCACTTCCACCTGCCGGGCGACCCCACCGGGCCGTACACCTATGGACGGGACGACAACCCGACCTGGACGCTTCTCGAGCAGGCCATCGGCGAGCTCGAGGCGCCGGACGAGACGTCGGGCGAGGCGCCGGGCGAGGGGAGTGACGGGGGCACCGGAACAGGCGTCGAGACCCTGGTCTTCGCCTCCGGGATGGCCGCCATCTCGGCGGTGCTCTTCTCGCAGCTGCGCGCCGGTGACACGGTGGTCCTGCCGGACGACGGCTATCAGGCGCTGCCCCTGGTCAGGGAGCAGCTCACCGCGTACGGCATCGAGGTGCGCACCGCCCCCACCGGCGGCGACGCCCAGCTCGACGTCCTGGACGGCGCCAAGCTGCTGTGGATCGAGACGCCGTCGAACCCGGGCCTCGACGTGTGCGACGTGCGACGCCTCGCCGACGCGGCACACGCGCGTGGAGCCCTGGTGGCGGTCGACAACACCCTGGCCACACCGCTCGGCCAGCGCCCCCTTGAGCTCGGCGCGGACTTCTCCGTGGCCAGCGGCACCAAGATGCTCACCGGCCACGGCGACATCCTCCTCGGGTACGTTGCCTGCCGCGACGCCGAGTTGACCGCCTCCGTGCGGCGTTGGCGCAAGATCGTCGGGGCGATCCCGGGGCCGATGGAGGCCTGGCTGGCGCATCGCTCGCTCGCCACGCTCCAGCTGCGCGCCGACCGCCAGAACGCCAACGCCCTGGCCCTGGCCGAAGCGCTGCGCGGCCGCGACGAAGTGACCGGGCTTCGCTATCCGGGACTGCCGGACGACCCCTCGTACAAGATCGCCTCGCAGCAGATGCGGCGCTTCGGGTGCGTGGTCTCCTTCACGCTGCCCTCACGCGCGCAGGCCGACCGTTTCCTGGACGCGCTGCGTCTGGTGGACGACGCGACGAGTTTTGGTGGCGTGCGTTCCACCGCGGAACGGCGTGGCCGCTGGGGCGGGGACGCCGTCGCGGAGGGCTTCATCCGCCTCTCCGCCGGATCCGAGGACCCCGATGACCTGGTCGCGGACGTGCTGCGCGCGCTGGACGAGTCCTCGGACTGACGGCCCTGCGTGCGCGCGGACCGTCTCCGGCTAGTACCGGGCTACGCACAACGAACGGTCCGAGCCTCCCCCCTCGTGGCTCGGACCGTCCCGGTTCTGCGCGCGAAGAACCGCGCCAACAAGGCTAGTTGACTGTGTGTCAGTGTCCAATCACAGTAGCGACAGAGGCCTATCGACATATTTATAGTTGGGCGCGGTCCGAGGGCCGGGAGGGGAGGGCGCCGCCGTGGATCTGGCCCTGCTGCGCACATTCGTGACCGTGCACCGGTCCGGCTCCTTCACGCGCGCGGCCGCCCTGCTCGGTCTCTCACAGCCCGCCGTGACCTCACAGATACGCACCCTTGAGCGGCAGTTGGGCCGCCCCCTGTTCCTGCGCCAGGCTCGTGGTGTGACCCCCACGACCATCGGGGACGAGCTCGCCCACAAGGCGGCGCCGCATCTCGACGCCCTGGTGGAGATCGCCGAGACGGGGCTCGAAGAGGACTCTTCGGTACGCACCCTCCACCTCGCGGGGCCTCCGGAGTTCACCGCGGCCCGCGCGTTACCCGCTCTCACCACGCTGACCGGGCAGGACGGACAGGGCTTCGCGCTGCGCGCCTCGTTCGGCAACGCGGAGGAGGTCCTCGAAGGGCTCTCGGCCGGGCACCACGACCTGGCGATCACCACGGCCCGGCCTCGCGGCGCACTGCTCACCGCGACGCCGCTCTGCGACGAGGAGCACGTCCTGGTCGCGGGCCCGGGCTGGGCCGCTCGAATCGGCCCCGGCAAGCTGCGCCGCAAGGGCGCATCCGCGCTCGAGAACCTGCCGGTGGTGGAGGTGCACGAGTCGCTGCCGCTGGTCGCCCGCTACTGGGCCGCCGTCTTCGACACCCGTCCGGCCGCATCGGGCGCCGTCATTGTGCCGGACTTACGGGCGGTGCTCGCCTGCGTCGCCGCCGGGGCGGGGGTCGCCGTGCTGCCGCGCTATCTCTGTGCGCCCGCTCTGAAGCGTGGCGAGGTCGTGGCCCTGCTGGACCCCGCGGTGCCCCCGCTGCGCACGTATTTCCTCGTCGTACGCACCGGCACGCTCGCGATGCCGCACATCGCGCGGGCGCACGAGTGGCTGCTGCGCGCTGCCGTCGACTGGGCTTGAGCAGGACTCCGGCTGGTTCACGATGTTTCACGTGGAACAGTCCGGGCCACATTCCTCCCATGACCGTTCGCCCCGTGGTCAAGCGCACCGCCCGCGCCGTCCTGCTCGATGGCAATGACCTGATCCTGATCAAGCGGACCAAGCCCGGCGTCGATCCCTACTGGCTCACCCCCGGTGGCGGCGTGGAGCCGGAGGACGCGACCGTCGTCGACGCGCTCCATCGTGAGGTGCACGAGGAGCTCGGCGCCAAGATCTCCGACGTGGTGCCCTGTTTCGTGGACACCGTCGAGCACATCGGCGAGGACGGCGGCGCGACCGGCGTCAAAGTGCAGCACTTCTTCGTCTGCCGCCTTGAGTCCATGGACATCTCACTGCGGCACGGCCCCGAGATGGAGGAGCCGTGCGGCGAGTACGAGATCGTCCACGTGCCCTTCACCCGGGTCGGCATCGCCTCGGTCCATCTCGTACCGCTGTCGCTGCGGCACTACCTGGACGGCAACATCGAGGGCGTACGCGCGATGCACGCCCCTGATCTGGGGTGATCCGGGCTGATCCGGGCTGATCCGGGTCTGCTTCCGCCCGGGCGAGACTCAGTCGCCCGCCGCCACCAGTTCCTCGACGGAGTCGTGGCGGATCCGTCCGGCCGGGATGCCGACGTCCCGCAGCGCGTCCACGCCGCTGCGGATCATGCCCGGCGGGCCCGAGAGGTAGGCGTCGTACTCGTTCCAGGGGCCGTACTCGCGCACGGCGTCCGGGAATTGCGCGTGATCGTCGACGACCGGGCGGACCGATAGCCACGGGTGGGTCTGCTGGAGGCGCATCATCGTGTCGATGTCGTACAGGTCGTGGTCGGTGCGGGCGCCGTAGAAGACCTCGACCGGGCGCCGTTCCCCGTGCTCGGCGACGTCCTCGACGAGCGCCTTGATGGGGGCGATGCCGGTGCCGCCGCCCAGACAGAGCAAGCCGCTGTCGGTGGTGTGGTCGACGGTCATCGATCCGGCGGGGGCGCCGAGACGCAGGACGTCACCCGGCCGTGCGTGGTGCACCAGGGCGTTGGAGACCCAGCCCGCGGGGACGGCCTTCACATGGAACGAGAGCAGTCCGTCGGAGCGCGGTGCCGACGCGAACGAGTAGTGCCGCCAGATCCGCGGCCACCAGGGCGTCTCCAGGCTCGTGTACTGGCCTGCCAGGAAGGGGTAGGGCTGGTCGGGGCGGACGGTGACGACAGCGATGTCAGGCGTTCTGAGGTCGTGCGAGACGACCTCGGCGAACCACCAGGCGGGGGCGCGCAGTTCATCCGCGGCAGCCGCGTCGATCATGATCTGGGAGATCGTCGTGTACGTCCGGACCCAGGCGGCCTCGGTCTCCTCGTCCCAGACCGCGCTCGCGTACCGGCTGAGCGAGCCGATCAGACACTCACCGACGGCCGGGTAGTGCTCGGGCTGGGTGCCGTACTTGCGGTGTCCGCGGCCGAGGTTCTTCAGATACGCGGTGAGCACGTCGGTGTGGTCGATGTGCTCGGCCGCGGTCAGCAGCGCCTTGAGGAGCCGGTCGCGCTGGGTGTCCATCGCGGCGGGGAACAGGGGGCGCAGGTCGGGGTGCCTGGTGAAGAGCAGCGCGTAGAAGTACGAGGTCACCTTGTCGGCGACCGGGCCTATTTCGGCCATCGTGCGCTGGACGCGGATCGCGTCCGGGGAACCCTTGGGGGAGGGCTGTCGTGGTTCCGGTACGCGCTCGGAGCGCGGCTCGGGGTGTGATGCCGGGGCCTGGGGGGCGCTCTGCGCCGCGACCTGCGTGGGCGCCGGTTCCGCTGCTTGCCGGGCTGCCGGTATTCGTTCCTCGGCCGCGCGCTCGGGTTCCGGCGTGGGCCGGGCTTCTGGAGCAGGTCGGGCCTCCGGAGCGGATCGAGCTTCCGGAGTGGGCCGGGCCTCGGGAGCGGACGTGGACGCAGCCGCACCGGGCCTGCCCACGGGACGTATGGCCGACACGCGACGGCCTTCGGCCGCCTCGGGCTCACTGCCCTCGGGCTGTGTCTGCTCGCCGCCCTCCGCCGGCTTCGGCGCCTTGCGTGGGGTGAACCAGCCGCCTCCACCGCCGCTGTCGCCGGAAGTGCCGTTGCCCGCCGACGTGGTGGTCGGAGCGTCCATGCTGTGCCTCGCCTCGAACATCTCTCAGTCGGTCCATGCACTTCCCAGTAGGAAGCCGCTTACTTTCCCCGCTCTGCCTCGGCAGCCAATGTGGCCACATTGAACCGGATTACCGGACCCTACGGACAAGTAGGTAGCAAATGTGACATTGCCCGCAGTCATCTCACCCGCAGCGTCCCATCCCTCACCGTCACGCCGGTCGCGTAACGGAAAGTTCAGGTCTTCGATCTCTTCGCCCCGTTAGGCTGCGTTGACTTCCGCCCGTGCCCCCCAGGGGTGCGCTGAGATGCACCCGGCCCGAACCGGACTCGACCATACCGGCAGCCGTCCGGCGCACAAGTCCCGCCGCCCTTCACCGGGAATTCAGCGGCTCGCGCCCGCCAATTGCCCCAATTACCCGGCGCCACGCACCAATTCATACGCCTTACGCAGATCCCGCCCGACATAAGAGTGGGTAGCGAGCCCGACCAGCCGCTGATCCGCATTGACAGCGACCGAAACAGGTACCGCTCCGAACAGCTCCAGGTCCGAGAGCGAGTCGCCATAAGCGATGCAATCGGACCGCCCCACCCCGAACTCTTCACAGAGCCGGTTCGCGATCTTCACCTTGGCCGCGGCGTTGAGAATGCCCCTCGGATTCACCGGCTCGGTGAACGGCACGGAGGGGAAACGCGAACCGTGCGCGGCATGCGCACCCCAGGCGAGCAGCCGCTCCACGAAGAACGACGGCGACAGCGAGATCACCGCGCAGTAGTCACCGCTCTCCCGGATCTCGGCCCAGGTTTCCCGGATCCCCATCAGCCACGGCGCCCCCTCGAAGGCCGCCGTCACCTGCGTGTCCGTGAGCTCTGCCCACAGGGCGTGCACACGCTCCGCGTACTGGGGCGAGTCGATCCGTCGTGCAACGAAATCCCGTTCCAGCTCCGCGATCTCCGCGTCGAGACCGAGCTGGCGCGAGATCTCCACGGGAGCCGCCGTGCCGTACAGCAGCGTTCCGTCCAGGTCGAAGAGGTGAAGGCGTGCCATGTACGCCGAGGCTAGTACCCACGGTTACTCCCGCTGTCAGACGCCTTCAGCCGCCGCTCCCGGCACCGTGTTTCACGTGAAACTAAGCCGCCCCGCTCGCCGGGCCACCCTCGTCGTCCATGTCATCGCCGCCGCAGGCTGGCTCGGGCTCACGCTCGGCCTGCTCGCGCTTGCCTTCGCGGCCATCACCACGGATTCCGCCTCGGTCATCGAGGCCGCCGCCCGCTCCATGAAGCTCTTCGCGGACTGGCTGGTGCTGCCGCTCGCACTGCTCACACTGCTGAGCGGTCTGCTGCTGTCCCTCGGAACGCCTTGGGGGCTCGCCAAGCACCGCTGGGTCTACACGAAGTTCTGGCTGACACTGGCCACCACGGCCGCGTCGGCGTTCGCGCTGCGTCCGGGCATCAACGACACGGTCGCCACCGTGTCCGCGGGTGCCCCGGTGACGGATCCGACCGATCTGATCGCCGGTCCCATCGTCTCCCTGAGCGCCTACCTCTTCATGACGGTTCTCTCGGTGCTCAAGCCCTGGGGCCTGACCCGCCGTGGCCGGAAGCAACGTGGGCAGAACCGACGTGCTTCTGCCCACAAACCGGTGGACGCCGAGGACATGCGTCAGACAGCCTGAGCCGAGTGTCGACACCTACCCTCTCCACACTGCCCATCCGCCGGCTGACCCTCCGTGATGTCACCGCCTGCGCCGACCTGTCGCAGGATCGTGGCTGGCCACGCGAGGACCATAAATGGGGGCTGCTGCTCTCCGCCGGCACGGGATACGGCATCGACGACCCTGACGGTGACGGCCTCATCGCCGCCTGCGTAGTGACCGAGTACGGCCCCCACGAGCGTCCCGGCCTCGGAGCGATCGGCATGGTCCTCGTCGCCGAGCGGCACGCTCGCAAAGGCATCGGCCGCCGCCTGATGCAGTACGTCGTCGAAGGTGCGGGCACCACCCCGCTCACCCTTCACGCGACGCCGAGCGGCATCCCCCTCTACGAGCAGCTCGGATTCAAGGCCACCGGCCGCGCCGAGATGGTCAGCGGCCGGTTCACCCCCGGTGGCCCACTGCCGGATGTCGCCACGCGGCCGGCGACCGCGGAGGACCTGTCCGCGATCGTCCGGCTCGACACCGAGGTCTTCGGCCTCGACCGCACGCACGTGCTCACCCGGCTTCCCGCCTTCGTCGACCAACTGCGGGTCGCGGAGGCGGACGGCACGATCACCGGCTACGCGAGTGCCTGGCCGAACATGGACACGCATGTCATCGGCCCTCTGATCGCCCGGGACACGGAGACGGCGAAAGCCCTGATCGCCTCGCTCGCCGAAGGTTCGGACCGGCCGCTGCGCACCGATATCGACGTACGCCATGAAGAGCTGCTCGCCTGGGTGAAGGAGCGCGGCCTCGAACCGATCGCCTTCAACGCCGTGATGACGTACGGCATCCCCGAGCTGCCCGGCGACTGGACCCGTCGCTTCGCGCCGCTGACGGTCGCGGCCGGCTGACCGCATTGACCGCGCGCTGAGGCCCGCCCCCAAACACCGGATGGTTACCGGTACTTGGGGGCGGGCCTCTGTCATGACCTCGCGCGGTGCCGTACTGCCGTACTAGCGGTGTCGTACTAGCGGTGTCGTACTACGCGAGGGCCTCGACGGCCGCCGTGGCGAACCCGTGGTCCTGCTCGGGCGCTCCGCCGCCGACGCCGATGGAGCCGATCAGACGGCCGTCACGGTGAACCGGGACGCCACCGGCGATGAAGAGCAACGGCCGGTCGAGAGCGGTGGGCAGGGTGTGGAAGGGGCCGTCGGGCTTGACCAGATCGACGAGGTCGGAGGTCGGGGCGTTGAGCTGAAGCGCCGTGTACGCCTTGCGGGTGCTGGTCTCGCCGGAGATCAGCACGGCCCGGTCGTCGCGCCGGAAGGCGAGCAGGTGGCCGCCCGCGTCGAGGACGGTGACGCTGACGGTGACATCGGCCGCCTCGGCCGCGCGGCGGGCCGCGGTGACGAGTGCCTCGGCGTCCTGCGTGGTCAGCGGGGCGACGGCGGGGGTGGTGGTGCTCATGGGGTTCTCCTTGTGCGGTGGTGCTTGTGCGGGGGGGGCTTAGGGGTAGTCAGTGGTGGACCGGAGTCGCCTGCTCGACGGGGGCCACGCCCGCGACGACCGGGCTGGGAGTGGCTGAGCGGCGCTCCAGCGTGGCCGAGACGACGGCCAGGACGAGCGCGGAGCCCGCGAGTACCGCGCCCACCCAGTTCGGGGCGGTGTAGCCGAGGCCGGCGGAGATGACGAGGCCGCCGAGCCAGGCCGAGAGCGCGTTGCCGAGGTTGAAGGCGCCGATGTTCATGGCCGAGGCGAGCGTGGGCGCACCGGAGGCCTGGTCGAGCACCCGCTTCTGCAGCGGCGGCACGGTGGCGAAGCCCAGGGCGCCGATCAGCGCGATGGTCACGGCTGCCGCGATCTTGTTGTGCGCGGTGAGGGTGAACAGTGCGAGCACGACGGCCAGGGCGCTCAGCGAGATGTAGAGCAGCGGCATCAGGGCGCGGTCAGCGAACTTTCCGCCGATCAGGTTGCCCGCGACCATGCCGAGGCCGAAGAGGACGAGAAGCCAGGTCACGGAGGAGTCCGCGTAGCCGGCGACGTCCGTCATCATCGGCGCGAGGTAGGTGACGGCCGCGAAGACACCGCCGAAGCCGAGGATCGTCATCGCCATGGCGAGCAGCACCTGCACGTTGCGGAACGCGGCAAGCTCGTGGCGCAGCCGTACGCCTTCGGGCTTGGGCAGGTCCGGCACGAGCTTGGCGATACCGGCAAGACCGATGAGGCCGAGGCCCGCGACGATGGCGAAGGTGATGCGCCAGCCGAGGGTCTGCCCGACGAGCGTGCCGAGCGGCACACCGACGACGTTGGCCACGGTCAGGCCCGTGAACATCATGGCGATGGCTCCGGCCTTCTTCTCCGGTGCGACCAGTTCGGCTGCGACGACCGAGCCGATGCCGAAGAAGGCACCGTGGGCGAGCGAGGCGACGACACGGCCCGCCAGCATGACGCCGAAGACCGGGGCCACGGCGGAGAGCAGGTTGCCCGCGATGAACAGGCCCATGAGCAGCATCAGCATCCGCTTGCGCGAGATGCGGGTGCCGAGGACCGTCATCAGGGGAGCGCCGAGTACGACGCCGAGTGCGTAGCCGGTCACGAGGAGACCGGCCGTGGGGATGGAGACGCCGAAGTCACCCGCGACCTCAGGGAGCAGTCCCATGATCACGAACTCTGTGGTCCCGATTCCGAAGGCCCCGATCGCGAGGGCCAATAGCGCGAGAGGCATGGTTCTACCTTCCAAGACGGTTGCAGGTGCGCTTAGCTTGCGTTCACAATAGTTGCAGACGCGGGTTAATTGCAACCGCTGGATATTGCATCGGTGGACTATCCTGGTCCTCAGTAGCTCCGGGACGGAGGAACAAGAGCCATGACAGCGACGGACCCCGCACTGACCGCCCTTGCGCAGGGCTGGTGCGCGCTCTCCCTGCTCCACGGGAAGATCGAGACCCACATCGAGCGCGCCCTGCAGGCCAGACACGACCTCAGCGTGCGCGAGTACTCCCTGCTCGATGTCCTTAGCCGCCAGCACGACGGGGAGGGCGGCCATCTGCAGATGAAGCAGGTCGCCGACGCCGTCGTACTCAGCCAGAGCGCCACCACGCGCCTGGTCACCCGGCTCGAGGACCGCGGGCTGCTGTCCCGCTACCTGTGCCCCACCGACCGCCGCGGCATCTACACGGACGTCAGCGAGTCGGGTGCCGCGCTCCTCGCCGAGGCGCGTCCCACCAATGACGCCGCGCTGCGCGAGGCGCTCGACGAAGCGGCGCTGAGCCCGGAGCTGGCACCGCTGGTCAGGGCCGTGGAAGCGGTGCGGGTCCCGGCATAGGGCGTCTGCGAGCCAAGTGGCCCGCCCGAAAGGCCCGTGGCTGCATAGGCTGCGTCTCATGGGAGATCTTGAGATACGCCCGGCGGTCGCCGACGACATCCCCGCCATCGTGGAGATGCTCGCCGACGACCCACTGGGCAGCACGCGCGAGTCGCCGGACGACCTCACTCCGTACCTCACCGCGTTCGAGCGCCTTGCCGGAGACCCGAACCAGCACCAGGTCGTCGCCGTGCGCGAGGGACGCGTCGTCGGCACACTGCAGCTCACCATCGTTCCGGGCCTGTCCCGGAAGGGAGCGCTACGGTCGATCATCGAGGGGGTACGCGTCCACGCCGACGAGCGCGGCAGCGGTCTCGGCACCCGCTTCATCGAGTGGGCTGTGGATGAATCCCGGCGCCAGGGCTGCCAGTTGGTACAGCTGACCTCCGATGCCACCCGCACCGATGCGCGCCGCTTCTATGAGCGGCTCGGGTTCACGGCATCGCATTTGGGCTTCAAGCTGCAGCTCTGACGCTGCCGTTGATGTGTCGCACCGGTGGGCGTCGTGTTTCACGTGAAACACGACGCCCCACCGCTGTTCGAGCCTCCGAAGCTCCTACAAAGGAAGCCCCCGCCATCCCTCCGGGTCCACCCCGCCCGGCACCGGAGTCCCCGCCTCGTACGGCTCCCGAGTGAAGAAGAACGACCCCAGGTCGAGATGGCTCACCGACCCGTCGGGGCGCCGCACCGCCCTCAGAGCCTCCCCGGCGAAGTAGCCGTCCAGCCCGGCCCAGGCGCCGTCACCGTTCGGCCGGAACCACGAACCGCGGCCCCAGCCCGTCAGGGGCGACAGCTCAAGCGCCCCCTCGGCCCGCGGTCGCAGCACGAAGGTGCTCGTCCCCCAGTACCAAGGCCCCGCAAGCTCCAGCAGAGCCCCGTCCAGCTCCGGCAGGGGCCGCCACGCCTCAGGAATGCGCGGCTCGGCCTCGGCCACGATCTTCAGCAGGTCGAGAGCCAGCGCTGTCACGGCAGGACCGGAGGTGCAGTTGGTCAGCGTGACCGCCACCAGCCCGTCCTCCGCGCTCGCCCACAGCCCGGCCATGAAGCCCGGCAGCGATCCCCCGTGCCCGACAAAGGTGCGCCCCTCCCCACGGATCAGCTGCGTTCCCAGGCCGTACGTCACGTCCCAGTCCCCCGGAGGCAGAGGCGACGCCGGCGCCCGCATCTCCCGTACCGAATCGGCGGACAGCACCCGGTCATCGCCCTCCAGGAGGAAAGCGGCGAAGCGCGCCAGATCCTCCGTCGTGGACCACAGCTGCCCGGCCGGAGCCATGAGGCCCAGGTCCTCGGAGGGTTCGGGCATCATCACGTCCGCCCACGGATGGACGGCCCAGCCACCCGCGTGCGGGGCCTGCGGCTGCGCACTCGTACGGTCCAGGCCCAGCGGCTCCAGGATCTCGCGGCGCAGCACGGCTTCCCAGGAATCGCCCCGCAACGCCTCGATCAGCGAACCGAGCAACGTATAGCCGGGGTTGGAGTAGTGGAATCGGCGTCCGTTGGGGTGCTTGAAGGGCTGCTCGCCGAGTACGTCCCCGAGTTCGGGGCGCTGCGACCCGGGCGTACGCTCCCACCACTCACCGGGGGTCTCGGCCGCCAGCCCACTGGTGTGAGCGAGGAGTTCGGCGATGGTGACGTCGCCCGCCGCAGTGCCCGGAAGGTGCTTCTCCAGGGGGTCGGAGAGATCAAGAGCGCCCTCGTCGCGCAGCCGCATCACCAGCACGGCGGTGAAAGTCTTGGTGATCGAGCCGATGCGGTACTGAACGTTCTCGTCCGGTGCGTGCCCCTCGACGCAGGTACGCCCCTCGGTCCACACCAACTCGCCGTCCCTGAGCACCGAGGCGACGAGCGAGGGCGCCCGTCCCTCCGCCTGAGCTGTGGCGACACGGTGCAGCAGGGCTCGGCGGGTGGTGGGCAGCAGCTCTTCACGGGGTGATGTCATGGCCCTAGTCCACCCGCGGAGAAGCCGCGAGTCGAGCGAATTCCACTGGCGGCGGCCGGCGACGATCGGCAGCGGTCGGCGGCGCTATGCGGAGCGCGTGCCCGTGGCCTTGAAGAATGTGTAGTGGAAAGTCCCGTCGTCGTCCGCGGTCCTGCGCAGATCGGCGATCCCGCGGTCCCAGTCGGTTTCGGTGATGAGGGCCGCGGCCAGCGCGTCGTCCCTGACGGATTCGATCATGGCGATGAACGTGCTGCGGGTGAAGCCTTCGACCAGCTCGGGACGGGTCCGGTCCGCGTAGACGGTGCACGGCCGCACCCTGACGCCGTCGTATCCGGCCTGCGCGAGGAGCGGCTGCAACTGCCGCCCGACCAAGGCGTTTCCACCACCGTCGGCCTGGAGGCGGACGAGGCAGTCGATCGCGGCACGGGCGTAGGCGCTGTCGGGATGGAAGAACGCCGATCCGTGGTCCCCTTCGATGACGGTGATGCTCCCGCCGGGCCGCAGCAGACGCCGCAGTCCGGCGAGTGCCCGCTGGGCCGCGGCCAGATGCTCCAGGACGAAGCACACGAAGATGTGGTCGAACTCGCCGTCCGGGAAAGGGAGAGCGAAGAGGTCGGCACGGCGCCACCGCACGTGCGCGTCGGGCGCGTGCGCCGTGACGCGGGCCTGGGCCTTCGCCAGTGAGTCCGCCGACCGGTCGACGGCCACGAAGTGGGCCCCAGGGCTGGAGTCGACCAGGTGGACGGTCTGGGCGCCGACCCCGCAGCCGACCTCCAGGACCCGGCTCCCCGCCGGATACACCGTGCCGTCGTGCAGCAGCTCGGCAAGGGTGTTCGCCTGGTCCCCCAGCCTGCGGGCCTCACGGTGCGAGTATCCGTGGACGTACTCAACTGCCGGTCGGGCGGGGGGATCCGGTGTCGTTGTGGTGGTGTCGGTGGCTGCGGCTGCGGCTGCGGCTGTCTGCATGACTTCACCCTGCTGCCACTATGGCCTGGTGAACAGGTCCAATGACCGCGCCACTGACCGGTCCATACCGCACGGGACAGGATCCCCGGCCCACGGATCCACACCGTACGAAGCACTGTCCGGCGCCGACTTCCTCCAGCTGAACATCGACGACGCCCCGTCCGGCGGACGCGCGGACTGGCTGGCCCGGCGCCTTCGCGTCGCGATAGCCGACGGCCACCTGCCGGTGGGCAGCAGGCTCCCGGCGACCCGGGTCCTGGCAGCCGAACTCCGCGTATCCCGCGGTGTGATCACCGAGGCCTACCAGCGCCTGAGCGAGGACGGGCACGTCGCCGGGCGCGGGCGGAACGGAACCGTGGTGGTCGCCGCCCCGGCGAAGGCCCGGCCCGCCACGCCGGCGGACCCACCTCCCCTGCCTCCCATGCCTCCCCCGCCTCCGGGCGCCCTGTTCGACGCCCCGCCCGGCTCGGACATTTTCGACGCACTGCGGGCGGCCCCCGCCCGGATCGATCTCTCGCCCGGCGTGCCCGATCTCGCCGCGTTCCCCCGCGCCGCGTGGCTCCGCGCCGAACGCGCCGTACTCGGAGAGCTGTCGGCGTCCGCCCTCGGATACGGAGACCCTCGCGGCGCCCCGGCCCTGCGCGTGGCCGTCGCCGACTGGCTGGCCCGCAACCGAGGAATCCGCGCCGACCCGGGCGATGTCGTCATCGTCGCGGGCACCGCCCAGACCCTCACCCTGCTCGGCCAGGTGCTGCACGGCGACGGCATCCGCGCCGTGGCCGTGGAGGACCCCGGCTCACTCGGCGCCCGCCAGCATCTGCGCAACTGCGGGCTCGGCACCCCGCCGGTCCCGGTCGACGCCGACGGCATCCGCGTGGACGAGCTGCGTGCCACGGACGCCCCCGCGGTCCTGCTGACTCCGGCACACCAGTTCCCGACCGGGGTGGTCCTCGGCGGCGAACGGCGGCGAGACCTGATGCGCTGGGCCACCGAGCGCAACGGGCTGATCATCGAGGACGACTACGACGCCGAGCACCGCTACGACCGCGCCCCGGTCCCCGCTCTGCGCTCCCTGCTCGCCGAACACGTCTGCTACGCCGGGAGCGTGTCCAAGCTGCTCGCGCCGGCGCTGCGCATCGGCTGGGTCCTCGCGCCGCCGAAGTACCGGGACGCGCTGGTCGCCGCCAAGCGCTTCGCCGACCTCGGCAACGCCGCACTGCCGCAGCTCGTCCTGGCTCAGCTGATGGAATCGGGCGCCCTGGAACGCCAGTTGCGCCTCCTGCGCGCACGCCACCGCCGCCACCGGGACGCGATGATCGCCGCCGTCAGAACCCATCTGCCGCACGCCGTCGTGCACGGTGCCGCGGCGGGCCTGCACCTGACGATCACCTTCGACGCCGGCTTCCGTGACACCGATCTCGCGGCGGCGGCCCTGGCCCGCGGTGTGAAGGTCCAGCCCCTGTCCTGGCACAGCCAACGACCGCAGCGCCCTGGCCTGGTGCTCGGCTACGCCGCACCCACCGCCACCGACATCACCGAGGGCATGGCAACCCTCGGCGAGGCCTTGCGGCACCTGCCCTGACGCGCTGCCGTCCCTGCATGCGGCAACAGAGAGCGCTGGCCCAGTGCCCGGGAGTCCGTTCTCAGGACGTCGCTCCGTAGCGGGTGGCGATCGCGGCGGCGCGGTCGCGCAGGGAGTTGCGCAACCATTGCGGGGCCAGGGCTTCCGCCTTCGTGGCGAGCTGCCACAGCGCCCATTCGGCATGTCTCGAATCTTGGAAGGTCACCTCCAGCCGCAGCCAACCGTCTGCGTCGGTCTCTTCGCCGAGGACGGCCAGCGCGGTGCCCACCAGCTCCTGCCGCCGCGTCGGGTCCACCCGTACCAGCACGGCGACTTGGTCGCCGCCGGTCCGAAACTGCGTGCTCCGTTCCTGCCAGGCCCGGTCCAGATCGACCCGGTCCGGTCGCTGTGCCGGTTCGGCGAGTTCCTCGGCGGCCAGGATGCGCGACAGCCGGTAGGTACGGTCCGCGCCGGATCTCGTGGCCAGCATGTAGCCCTGGCCGCGTACAGTCACCAGGCCGATCGGGTCCACCGTGCGCCACTTCGGGGTCTGGTCCAGGGCCGCGTAGTGGATACGCAGCTTGTGTCCGGCGAACACCGCACGCCGGACCTCGGCCACGATGGTGTCAGGCACCTCCTCGGCAACCAGCCGACGTGCGAGGAGGTCGGTCTCCGGGTCGATGAGCAATCGCTGAACCGCGCCGGCCGCGGTGGCCCGATGGCTTTCGGGCAGCGCGTCAACCACCTTGCGCATGGCCGAAGCAAGCGCCGCGCCGAGGCCGAACGTCTGCGCGCCACGCCGCGATCCGGCGACCAGCAGGGCAAGTGCCTCGTCGTGGTTCAGTCCGGTGAGCTCGCTCTGGAAACCGGGCAGCAGGGCGAAGCCGCCGTTCCGACCGCGTTCGGCGTAGACGGGGACGCCTGCTGCGGACAGCGCCTCGATGTCGCGCAGCACGGTGCGGGTGGACACCTCCAGCTCGCGGGCGAGCGCGGTCGCGGACAGTCGACCGTGCTGCCGAAGCAGCAGCACCAGCGATACCAACCGGTCGGCGCGCACGGGAAAACGCTACCTGAATACATGACACAGGGTGTCGCGTATTCATTGCGAGGCTTCCCGCATGACCAACAAGAAGACGGCCACTGAGCCGAACGACCTGGGCAAGTACTTCATCGAGCGCGCCAACGCGGGCGACGTCGACGGGCTGGTGGCGTTGTACGAGCCGAACGCCGTGCTGGCGTTCCCGCCGGGCAACCTCGCGACCGGACACGCGGAAATCCGCAAAGTGTACGAGCAGTTCGTCGCGGCCGCGCCGGTGCTCTCGCCGGGCAGGCAGCATCCGGCGCTGGTGACCGGCGACTTGGCCATGACCGCGGCCACGCTGACCAACGGCGACGTGACCGTCGAGATCGCCCGTCGCCAGCAGGACGGGTCGTGGCTGTGGGCCGCGGACCAGCCGACACTCGCGCCGTAGCGGGGCGGCGGTGGGCCGGCGCGACCGAGCCCACCGCCGCTCGGCGGCGTGCGGACGAGCGGAACGCGGACGCGATGAGGCGCGTCGCGACGATCGGCGTCTACGGCTTCACGGCCGAAGCCTTCCTTGCGGAGCTCGCCGACGGGGGTGTGGGGCTGCTGCTCGACCTCCGCCAGCGACGCGGCGTTCGGGGGCCCGACTACTCCTGGGCGAACTCGGCGCGGCTCCAGCGCGCGCTCGCCTCGGCGGACATCGGTTACCGGCACGTGAAGGAGCTGGCGCCGACGACCGAGCTGCGCCGGCTCCAGTACCGCGAGGACGACCGCCAGGGCGTGGGCAAGCGCAACCGCATCGCACTGGCGCCCGAGTACGCCGAGCGCTACACCCGTGAGATCCTCGCCCCGTTCGACCTCGGCGCGCTCGTGGCCGGACTTCCGAGCGACTCGACAACTGCCCTTTTCTGCGTCGAGCGCGATCCCGAGGCATGCCACCGCTCGCTGGTGGCCGCGCGCCTACGCGCCGAGCACGGCCTGCCGGTCACGAACCTCCGGCCGGGCTGAGCCGGATCAGGACTACGCCGGATCAGGACTGCGCCGGATCAGGTCTGCGCCATGTCCACGAAGCGCGAGTAGTGCCCCTGGAAGGCGACCGTGATCGTCGCCGTCGGGCCGTTACGGTGCTTGCCCACGATGATGTCCGCCTCGCCCGCGCGCGGTGATTCCTTCTCGTACGCGTCCTCGCGGTGCAGCAGGATCACCATGTCCGCGTCCTGCTCGATCGATCCGGATTCACGCAGGTCGGAGACCTGTGGCTTCTTGTCCGTGCGCTGCTCGGGACCACGGTTCAGCTGCGAGAGCGCGATGACCGGGACCTCCAGCTCCTTGGCGAGCAGCTTCAGGTTTCGCGACATGTCCGAGACTTCCTGCTGGCGGCTCTCGGCACGCTTGGAACCACCAGACTGCATCAGCTGCAGATAGTCGATGATCACCATCTTGATGTCTGCGCGCTGCTTGAGGCGGCGGCACTTCGCGCGGATCTCCATCATCGACAGGTTCGGGGAGTCGTCGATGTAGAGCGGAGCCGCCGAGACCTCGGGCATCCGGCGCGCGAGCCGCGTCCAGTCCTCGTCCGTCATCGTGCCGGAGCGCATGTGGTGCAGCGCCACCCGTGCCTCCGCGGACAGCAGACGCATCGCGATCTCGTTGCGTCCCATTTCCAGGGAGAAGATGACGCTGGGGAGGTTGTGCTTGATGGACGCGGCACGTGCGAAGTCGAGCGCCAGCGTGGACTTACCCATGGCGGGGCGGGCGGCGATGACGATCATCTGGCCGGGGTGCAGGCCGTTCGTCAGCGAGTCGAAGTCGGTGAAGCCCGTCGGCACACCGGTCATCTCGCCGCTGCGCGAACCGATCGCCTCGATCTCGTCGAGCGCGCCCTCCATGATGTCGCCGAGCGGGAGGTAGTCCTCGCTGGTGCGCTGCTCGGTGACCGCGTAGATCTCGGCCTGGGCGCTGTTGACGATCTCGTCGACGTCGCCGTCGGCCGCGTATCCCATCTGTGTGATGCGCGTGCCCGCCTCGACGAGGCGACGCAGGACCGCCCGCTCGTGGACGATCTCCGCGTAGTACTCGGCGTTCGCAGCCGTCGGCACCGTCTGCACCAGCGTGTGCAGATACGAGGCCCCGCCGACCTTGGTGATCTCGCCGCGCTTGGTGAGCTCGGCCGCCGCGGTGATCGGGTCGGCCGGCTCGCCCTTGGCGTACAGGTCGAGGATCGCCGTGTAGATCGTCTCGTGTGCGGGCCGATAGAAATCGTGGCCCTTGAGCACCTCGACGACATCGGCGATGGCGTCCTTGGAGAGCAGCATGCCGCCGAGCACGGACTGTTCGGCGTCGAGATCCTGCGGCGGTACGCGCTCGAAGGCGGTTCCGCCGCCGTCCCAGCCGCCGCCTTCACGGCCGCGGTCATGCTGCTCGTCGCGGCCCCTGCCTCCGTCACGGCGCTGCCGGGAGGCGGGCAGACGGTCACTGGGACCGCTGTCGGCCCAGGGGTCGTCCAAGGGCTCGGAAATACTCACCGGGCCACCTCCCTCATGTCCGCCGCGCGGACCTAGCCGTGCCTTTCCTTCTTACGGCACGACACTGACAAATAAGCTGCCCAACTCCGGTTCTGACGCGTCGGATTTACGGGCTTTCCGAGGCCGGATCACGAGGGGGGCGCCGCACCACGGTAGGCCCGTGGCCACCGTCAGCCAATCTGGTTATCCACAGGCGGTGTGGATGACGGGCGCGTTGCTGTGGAGAACCCCGCCAAACCTGTGCACGGCTCGGTGGACAGGCCTGTGAACAAGCACTCAGCCCTCTCCGCAAACACGATCTGACCTGCGACTTTCCCATCCACCGGCTGTGCAGAAGAAAAACTTCCCCAGTCGGGCCAAGATCGTGCCAAACAGCGTTCCGAAGAGTGTCCCACTCGAGACCGAGTAAGGGTCCCTACTCCATTGCATCTCTTACCTGTGGAAGATTAGATTGGTGTCCATGACACAGGCTCCCGCGGCGACCAAGGCCGCTCGGCGACAGCATGACCGAGAGATCATCGCCCTCGCCGTTCCCGCCTTCGGCGCACTCGTCGCCGAGCCTCTCTTCGTGATGGCCGACAGCGCCATCGTGGGCCACCTCGGCACCGCACAACTGGCCGGTCTCGGCGTCGCCTCGGCGCTCCTCACGACCGCCGTGAGCGTCTTCGTCTTCCTCGCCTACGCGACCACGGCAGCCGTCGCCCGCCGGGTCGGCGCCGGAGATCTCCAGTCCGCCATCCGCCAAGGCATGGACGGCATCTGGCTCGCCCTCCTTCTCGGCGTCGCCGTCGTCGCCGTCGTCCTGCCCACCGCACCCGCGCTCGTGGAGCTCTTCGGCGCATCGGACACCGCGGCGCCGTACGCGATCACGTATCTGCGCATCTCCTCGCTCGGCATCCCGCCCATGCTGGTCGTACTCGCCTCCACCGGCGTCCTGCGCGGACTGCAGGACACAAAGACCCCGCTGTACGTGGCGATCGGCGGCTTCATCGCCAACGGCGTCCTCAACGTAGGGCTCGTCTACGGCGCCGGCCTGGGCATCGCCGGCTCCGCCTGGGGCACCGTCATCGCCCAGTGCGCGATGGCCGCCGTGTACCTCTTCGTCGTCGTACGCGGCGCCCGACGCCATGGCGCCTCACTGCGCCCCGACGCCGCCGGTATCAAGGCCTGCGCCCAAGCGGGCGCACCGCTCCTGGTCCGTACGCTCTCGCTGCGGGCGATCCTGATGATCGCAACCGCGGTGGCCGCGCGCCTCGGCGACGCCGATGTGGCCGCCCACCAGATCATCCTGTCCCTGTGGAGCCTGCTGGCCTTCGCACTCGACGCCATCGCCATCGCCGGTCAGGCGATCATCGGTCGCTATCTGGGGGCGAACGATCCCCAGAGGGCGCGAGACGTCTGCCGTCGCATGGTGCAGTGGGGCATCGCCTCGGGGGTCGTGCTCGGCGGGCTTGTCGTCCTCGCCCGGCCGCTGTTCATCCCGCTCTTCACCAGCGACTCCGTCGTGCAGGACGCCGCCCTGCCCGCACTCGTGGTGGTGGCCATCTCCCAGCCGATCTGCGGCATCGTCTACGTCCTCGACGGCGTCCTGATGGGAGCGGGGGACGGGCCGTATCTGGCCTGGGCGATGCTGGCCACGCTGGCGGTCTTCGCTCCGGTGGCGCTTCTCGTGCCTGTATTCGGCGGCGGCCTGACTGCCGTCTGGGGGGCGATGACCCTGATGATGGCGGTCCGCATGGTGACCCTCTGGCTGCGCATGCGCTCCGGCCACTGGATCGTCACCGGCGCCACCCGCTGATCCCGACTGCTGATCCCGACTGCTGATCCCCACGCACCGGTTTCACGTGAAACAACGCGTCCCGAGAAACACGGCGCCCCCGTACGGCAGCACATCCGTGAAACACGTTGGGCCGCACCCTGAGGGTGCGGCCCAACGGTTGCTTCAGCCCTGCCAAGCGCAGTGCTTAGGCGGAGACGACCTCGATGTTGACCTTGGCGGCAACCTCGGGGTGCAGACGCACGGACGTCGCGTGGGCGCCCAGCGTCTTGATCGGCGCGCCCAGCTCGACACGGCGCTTGTCGATCTTCGGACCACCAGCGGCCGCGATCGCCGAAGCGACGTCAGCCGGGGTGACGGAACCGAAGAGACGACCGGCGTCGCCGGAGCGGACGGCCAGACGGACCTTGACGCCCTCGAGCTGGGCCTTGACCTCGTTGGCCTGCTCGATGGTCGCGATCTCGTGGATCTTGCGAGCACGACGGATCTGCTCGACGTCCTTTTCGCCACCCTTGGTCCAGCGGATCGCAAAGTTCCGCGGGATCAGGTAGTTGCGGGCGTAGCCGTCCTTGACGTCTACGACCTCGCCGGCGGCACCGAGGCCGGAGACCTCGTGGGTGAGGATGATCTTCATTAGTCGGTCACCCTTCCCTTATCGCGCGGTGGACGTGTAGGGCAGCAGCGCCATCTCACGGCTGTTCTTCACGGCCGTGGCGACGTCACGCTGGTGCTGCGTGCAGTTGCCGGTCACGCGGCGGGCACGGATCTTGCCGCGGTCGGAAATGAACTTCCGCAGCATGTTCGTGTCCTTGTAGTCCACGTACGTGACCTTGTCCTTGCAGAATGCGCAGACCTTCTTCTTAGGCTTGCGCACAGGCGGCTTCGCCATGGTGTTTCTCCTGTGTGATCAAGAAGTGTGGGAACGGCCCACCCTTGGCCCTGAGGCCTAGAAGGGGGGCTCGTCCGAGTAGCCGCCGCCAGAGCCAGAGCCGCCGGAGCCGCCGGAGCTTCCGCCCCAGCCACCGCCGCCGCCCTGCTGCTGACCGCCGCCGGCCGGCGCACCGGTCGCCCAGGGGTCGTCGGCGGGAGCAC
>NZ_BAAAUG010000110.1:0-4749 GCF_039533825.1 Streptomyces rectiviolaceus | reverse complement strand
GTCCGCGCCGCCGCCCGCCAGGTCCTGGACGAGGCGGCCCGCAGCCGGCCCCCGCTGCGGCTGGACTACTTGGCGCTGGTCGACCCGGCCGACTTCACGGACGTACAGCCGGGCCACATCGGTGAGGCGGTCCTCGCCGTGGCGGCCAAGGTCGGCGCGACCCGGCTGATCGACAACATCCCGCTCACCTTCGGAGCCACCGCATGAGTGCCACCGGAATACGGCTGCACGCCCCCGCCCCCGGCTGGTCCCTGGAGGCCGACATCGTCGTCGTCGGCTCCGGAGTGGCCGGACTGACCACGGCCCTGCGCTGCTCGGCGGCGGGCCTGAAGACCGTCGTGGTCACCAAGGCGCGCCTGGACGACGGCTCCACGCGCTGGGCCCAGGGCGGCATCGCGGCGGCACTCGGCGAGGGCGACACCCCCGAGCAGCATCTGGACGACACCCTCGTGGCGGGCGCGGGCCTGTGCGACGAGGAGGCCGTGCGCACGCTGGTCACCGAGGGCCCCGACGCCGTGCGCCGCCTCATCGAGACCGGCGCCCACTTCGACACGGGCCCCGAAGGCGCCATCGAGCTGACCCGCGAGGGCGGCCACCACCGCCGCCGCATCGCGCACGCGGGCGGCGACGCGACCGGCGCGGAGATCTCGCGCGCCCTGGTCGATGCCGTACGCGCGCAGTCCATCCCGACCGTGGAGAACGCCCTCGTACTGGACCTCCTTACGGATGCCGACGGCCGCACCGCCGGTGTCTCCCTGCACGTCATGGGAGAGGGCCAGCACGACGGCGTGGGCGCGGTCCACGCCCCCGCGGTCGTCCTCGCCACCGGCGGCATGGGCCAGGTCTTCTCGGCGACCACGAACCCGTCCGTTTCGACGGGCGACGGCGTCGCGCTCGCCCTGCGCGCGGGCGCCGAGGTGAGCGACCTGGAGTTCGTGCAGTTCCACCCCACCGTGCTCTTCCTGGGCGCCGACGCGGAGGGCCAGCAGCCGCTGGTCTCCGAGGCGGTGCGCGGCGAGGGCGCCCACCTCGTGGACGCGGACGGCGTGCGCTTCATGACCGGACAGCACGAGCTCGCGGAGCTCGCGCCCCGGGACATCGTCGCCAAGGGCATCACGCGGCGCATGCAGGAACAGGGCACCGAGCACATGTACTTGGACGCCCGCCACTTCGGCGCCGAGATGTGGGAGAACCGCTTCCCGACGATCCTCGCCGCCTGCCGCGCCCACGGCATCGACCCGGTGACCGAGCCCATCCCCGTCGCCCCGGCCGCGCACTACGCCTCCGGAGGCGTCCGCACCGACCCGTACGGCCGCACCACGGTCCCGGGCCTGTACGCCTGCGGCGAGGTCGCCTGCACCGGTGTGCACGGCGCCAACCGCCTGGCATCCAATTCCCTCCTGGAGGGCCTGGTCTACGCCGAGCGCATCGCAGCGGACATCGCGGCACAGCACACGGGAAACACCCTCCACGCGCGCGTGCCCGCACCCGTCGCGCATCCGGAGACACCGCCCCACCCCCTGCTGCCCTCCGAGGCCCGCTTCGCCATCCAGCGTGTGATGACCGAAGGCGCCGGAGTGCTCAGGTCCGCGGACTCTCTCTCCGAGGCCGCGGCCCGCCTCGCCCGCATCCACGCCGAGGCCGCGGGCGCGCTCGCCGAGGACGGCAAGACCGCCGAGCCCGGCGTCGACACCTGGGAGACCACCAACCTCCTGTGCGTCGCCCGCGTCCTGGTGGCCGCCGCACAGCGCCGCGAGGAGACCCGCGGCTGCCACTGGCGCGAGGACCGCCCCGACCGCGACGACGAGGCCTGGCGGCGCCACATCGTCGTACGCCTGAACGCGGACCGGACCCTGGCGGTGCACACGACCGCGACCCCCGACTTCCCTCCCACGACCAGCCTTCAGGAGAAGTGACCGTGAGCACCCCCGACGACCTCCCTCTCGCCCCCACGGGCGGTGGCTGCGGCGATGCCTGCGGCTGCGGCTCGGACGACGCGTACGACCCCCTGGAGTGCGGTCTCGACCCCGCTCTCGCGCAGCTCCTGGCCGACGCGGGGCTCGACCCCGTGCAGGTCGAGGACATCGCGCACATGGCGATCGAGGAGGACCTGGATGGGGGCGTGGACGTCACCTCGGTCGCCACGATCCCCGAAGAGGCCGTCGCCACCGGCGACTTCACCGCGCGCGAGGCCGGCACGGTCGCCGGCCTGCGCATCGCCGAGGCCGTCATCTCCCTCGTCTGCACGGACACCTTCGAGGTCGAGCGGCACGTCGAGGACGGCGAGCAGGTGGAGGCGGGCGACACGCTGCTCAGCGTCACCACCCGCACCCGCGACCTGCTCACCGCCGAGCGCAGCGCGCTCAACCTCCTGTGCCGCCTGTCCGGCGTGGCGACGGCCACGCGCGCGTGGGCCGACGCACTGGAGGGCACGAACGCCAAGGTCCGCGACACCCGCAAGACGACGGCCGGGCTCCGCGCCCTGGAGAAGTACGCGGTGCGGATGGGCGGCGGCGTGAACCACCGCATGTCGCTCTCCGACGCGGCGCTGGTGAAGGACAACCACGTAGTGGCCGCGGGAGGCGTGGAGCAGGCCTTCAAGGCCGTCCGCGAGGCCTTCCCCGACCTGGCCGTGGAGGTCGAGGTGGACACCCTCCACCAACTGCGCGAGGTCGTGGACGCGGGCGCCGACCTGATCCTCCTGGACAACTTCACGCCGGGCGAGACCGAGGAGGCCGTGGCCATCGTGAACGGCCGCGCGATCCTGGAGTCCTCCGGCCGCCTCACCCTGGAGAACGCCGGCGCGTACGCGCGGACGGGCGTCGACTTCCTCGCGGTGGGCGCCCTGACCCACTCCTCGCCGATCATGGACATCGGCCTCGATCTGCGCGCGGCGGAGTGACGACGACATGCTGCTGACCATCGACGTCGGAAACACCCACACCGTCCTCGGCCTCTTCGACGGCGAAGAGATCGTCGAGCACTGGCGCATCTCGACGGACGCCCGCCGCACCGCCGACGAACTCGCCGTGCTCCTCAACGGGTTGATGGGCATGCACCCGCTCCTCGGGGAGGAGCTTGGCGACGGGATCGACGGCATCGCCATCTGCTCGACGGTCCCCTCCGTCCTGCACGAACTGCGCGAGGTCACCAGGCGGTACTACGGAGACGTGCCCGCAGTCCTCGTGGAGCCCGGCATCAAGACCGGCGTACCGATCCTGATGGACAACCCCAAGGAGGTCGGCGCCGACCGCATCATCAACGCGGTCGCGGCGGTCGAGCTCTACGGAGGCCCCGCCGTCGTCGTCGACTTCGGCACGGCGACCACGTTCGACGCGGTCTCCGCGCGCGGGGAGTACACCGGTGGCGTCATCGCCCCCGGCATCGAGATCTCCGTCGAGGCCCTCGGCGTGCGGGGCGCACAGCTCCGCAAGATCGAGCTGGCACGGCCGCGCAGTGTCATCGGCAAGAACACCGTGGAGGCCATGCAGTCGGGCATCCTGTACGGCTTCGCGGGCCAGGTCGACGGCGTCGTGCAGCGCATGGCCCGCGAACTGGCGGGCCCGGGCGGCGACCCCGACGACGTCACGGTCATCGCGACCGGCGGCCTCGCCCCCATGGTGCTCGGCGAGGCATCGGTCATCGACGAGCACGAGCCGTGGCTGACCCTCATCGGCCTGCGCCTGGTCTACGAGCGGAACATGTCCCGGAGTTGAGGGTGCTGTAGCCGTCGGCTCATAACTGGCGGCTCATAAGCGGGGCTTGCGCACACAACCCCGCGCCCCATACAAGAGTCTGCGCAGGGACGGGTCTTGGGCAGGTTCGAGCGGGCGTGGAGAAAATGGGGCGTAGGGGAAGACTGGTCGCGACAGTGGCGGCCGGGGTGCTGGCCGGGCTTGCCGGACCGGCCACGGCGGCGAGCGCGGCCACCGGGTTCGACGGCGGCGGTGCGTTGCACGGGGTGCACGTAGTGACGTACGCCGTGGACTTCTCCGCGGGCCGCCCGGGCGGCGAGGACCCGTCCTCCACCTCTACCTCCACCTCCACCGCGTCGCCGGACGGGGAGAACCGCGATCCCGAAGGCACCATCGCCGACGCCGGCGCGGGCGTGCTCCCCTGGATCGCCGCCGCCGCGGCCGGCGCCCTCGGGGTCGGCGCGGTCGTCTTCGCGATGATCCGCCGCCGTTCGGAGTGAGCGCGGGCGCCGAACCGTCCCGGAGAAGCCGGAGAAGCCGGAAGCGGAGAAGCCACGCCACGGACTGGCGTTAAGCGGATTTTGTCCGTTTGGCACGTATTGTCGGTCCATGCCCACGCCATACGGATCTCGCGGCGGCATGGCCTTCGGTGCGGAGGAGCTGCGTGTGCTCCGCCGCGCTCTGGCCCTCGCCCTGCATCCAAGCCCCGTCTCCGACGAGGACGTCCAGGACTGCCTACGCCTCGCCGGCGCCGTCGACGAGGCGGTAAGCGAGGGCGCCAGGCTCCGCGCCTTCCTGCTGGCCGACCTCGCCCGCTATCGGGCGGCCCTGCCCGGCACCGCAACCGGCTACCTCGCGCTCCTGGAGGACGTCCTCGGCTCCGGCTATCAGCCGGGCGCCGACGACCTCGCCGCGCTGCGTGCCCTGCGCGGCAACCCGGTCGCCGCCGCCCTCCTCGACCGCTGCAGAACCGCCGCCGAACAGGCCGTACGCGCCCGCCTGGCGGGCCGGTCCCATCCGTCCGTCCCGGCGCCCCGCCCACTGGAACGCCCCC